>JBFFHS010000024.1:0-42728 GCA_041556855.1 Gammaproteobacteria bacterium | reverse complement strand
CGGATCATTGGCCACATGCAGAACTTCCACTTCTTGGCCGGTCCAGGGGTTGGTCCAGGTTCGCAGCACCTCACCGGTATTGGGATCCTGATAGAGCAGAATCTCGCGGCTGACCAGCTTGAAGCCGGTCCCACGCTCGGGATCCTCCACGCTGACACATTGGCGGATATTCATCCCTTCCACGCGGAACAGAAGCCGATCTTTCTCGCCCGGCACCCTGGAGTAGGCCCGACCGTGCCAGGAGAACGTGCGCGGTTCCCCGTCGGTGAGCGAGCATTGGATTTTCCGAAACGCGAGCAGACCACCCTCGCCTGTGCTCAGATCAATGGCCTGGGCCAGCGCAGAGCTGCTGACCAGCAAAGCCAGGAGCGTCGCGAGCGCTTGAGTCACCGTGAACACCAGAAACTTTGACCCCATTCTTATTCTCCGTATCGATGGGCGAGCGCATCATACCGCCGTCAGCTGTAAGCAGCCACATCGGCGGCGACGACCTGGCGCACGGCATCCAGCAGCGTTTCCAGATCCGCCGGACTGATGATGAACGGCGGCATCAGATAGACCACGTTCTCGAAGGGCCGCACCCAGACACCCCGGTCGGCGAACCGTCGCCGCAGCGAATTCAAATCAGGCGCCGCCGCCAGCTCCACCACGCCGATGGCTCCCTTGACCCGCACATCCGCCACTCCAGGCATGGTGCGGCACGGTTCCAGTCCTGCCAACATCCTGGTCTCGATGGCTGCCACCTGCTCCAGACGCGGCTCGCGCTCAAACAGATCCAGGGAAGCCAGAGCCGCAGCGCAGGCCAGGGGATTGCCGCTGTAGGTTGGGCCATGCATCAGCGCGGCTTCGAAGTCGTCGGACAGAAACTTGCCGAACACCTCTTGGGTGGCGATGGTTGCGGCCAGCGGCATCGTGCCCCCCGTCAACGCCTTGGACAGCGTGATAATGTCCGGTATCACCCCGGCCTGCTCACAGGCGAACAGCGTGCCCGTGCGGCCAAAACCGGTCGCGATCTCATCGAGGATGAACAGCACGTGGTGGCGCCGGCAGGCGGCAGCGATGGCGGTCAGCGTATCGGGGCTGTGGAATTTCATCCCGCCGGCGGCCTGCACCAGAGGCTCCATGATCACGGCCGCCAGGGTATCCGCCTCAGCCGCCAACAGACTATCGAACTGCCGCAACTCGGCAGTATTCCGGGGCAGGGGCACGATCCGCTGCTCAGGCAGCAGACCCGCGAACAGCGTGTGCATCCCTTCCTCAGGATCGCACACAGACATGGCACCGATGGTGTCGCCGTGATACCCATGTTGGAAGCTTAAGAACCGGGAGCGGCTGCGGACGCCCTGGTTGAGCCAGAACTGCACCGCCATCTTCATGGCGACTTCCACGCTGACGGAACCGGATTCGGAAAAGAAGACGTGATTCAGCGTGCCGGGCAACAGGCCCGCCAGACGTTGCGCCAGATCCAGAGCAGGCTCGTGGACCAGACCACCGAGCATGACGTGCGGCATGCGGCCGAGCTGTTCGGTTACCCGGGCGCGAATGTGCGGATGGTTGTAGCCGTGGCAGGCGGTCCACCAGGACGACGTACCGTCAACCAACTCGCGTCCATCGGCAAGCTTGATCCTGGCGCCCGCGGTTGCAGTCACGGGCAGCGGTGCCGGCGCAGTTTGCATCTGCGCATAGGGTAGCCAGAGATGTTGCACCGAAAACGCTCCTGCTGCCGGCGGCCAAGTCGCTATTATACGGTCGCATGGAGCAACCCGAGGGAGGGTTAAGTTCTTGGTCAGTGACCCGTTGCTCACGGATCTCTATCAGCTCACCATGTTGCAGCATTACTTCCGCCTGGACATGCTGCGCCCGGCCGTCTTTGAGATTCAGGTTCGGCGTCTGCCCCGGGAGCGCAACTTCCTGGTGACCTGTGGCCTGGAGCAGGTGCTCCACTACCTGGAGAACCTGGCCTTTGAGCCGCAGCAACTGCGCTATCTGGCGGGCACGGGGCTGTTCCACGACGATTTTCTGGACTACCTGGCGGGCTTTCGTTTCAACGGCAGCGTGGCGGCCATGCCGGAAGGTACCGTAGCCTTCGCCGAAGAACCCCTGCTCCGGGTTGAGGCCAGCCTGCCCGAGGCCCAGTTCGCGGAGAGTCGCATCATCAACTTGATGCACTTTCAGACCATGATTGCCAGCAAGGCGGTTCGATGCGTGATGACGGCACCGGACAAGGTGCTGGTGGACTTCGGCATGCGCCGCGCCCACGGCGCCGAGGCGGCCCTGTATGCGGCCCGGGCCAGCTACATCGCCGGCTTCGCGGGCACGGCTACCGTGGCAGCCAATCAACAATTCGGTATCCCCGTCTACGGCACCATGGCCCATTCTCTGATCCAGGCCCACGACAACGAGCGCGAAGCCCTGGCCGATTTCGCACGGGTACACCTGGGCAATATCGTGTTGCTCATCGACACCTATGACACGGTGGCATGTGCCCATGAAGTGGTGCGTCTCAGCCGCGAACTGGCCGCCGCAGACATCCACATCCAGGCCGTCCGCCTGGACAGCGGCGACCTGAACGACCTGGCTCACCAGGTGCGGGCCATTCTCGACGCCGGTGGCTGCCAGGAGATTGGCATTTTCGCCAGCGGCAACCTGGATGAATACCGGCTGCAGGCATTGCTGGCCGCGGGCGCACCGATCGACGGTTTCGGGGTAGGTACCCAGCTGGACGTGTCCGCCGACGCGCCAACCCTTGATATGGTCTACAAGCTACATGAGTATGACGGCCGACCGCGGCGCAAGCGTTCCACGGGCAAAGCCACCTGGCCTGGCGCGAAACAGGTCTTTCGCACCTTTAATGACGATCGGACCATGCACCTTGACACCCTGGGACTGCGCGAGGAAACCGGACCCGGTACGCCACTGCTGGAAACGGTCATGGTGGATGGGCGTCGCCGCAAACCGCCGCCCACCCTGGATGCGCTGCGGGCACGGGTGGTGGACCAGCTTGGCCGGCTGCCCCCTGAGCTGCGGGACCTTGCCCAGCCCGCCGAGTATCCGGTGCACATCAGCGAGCGCCTGACTGTCCTGACCGCGGCCGTGGATCAGGCGATCAACTGAGCCACGCGAGCTACTCGGCTGTGCCCTCTCCCCCGCTGTCGGGAGAAGCCTCGCCCTCGTCCTCGACCTCGATCTCTGCCTCAGGCGTTGGCACCGGATCCGTCAAGCCGTATTCCACATAGAGCCCCTCGAGCTGCTGGGCAGAGATACGACGCACGTTAACGATGGCACAACGGTCGGGACCGCCGCCCTGGCGGGTCAACACGGCGTCGCCACCATAGGAGCACACATAGGAATCCCGGCTGTCAAAAGCAATGGTATTGGCAAAGCGAATGCCGCCGCAGGGGCGCGCCAGCTCCACCACATAGGGGCAGCGCCGCGATGACGCCCACACGACCAGGGTCCGATTGTCCAGAACGCGAAAATCTCGCATGTTGCGCGCGAAAAAGCAGTCCGACTCACCGCATTCAGCGTCGGCAGCGCTGGGCGCAGCCGCGCTGGGCGCGGCCGGGCTGTCGGGTCCCCCGGAGGTGACACAGCCCGCCGCCAGCACCACCCCCAACAGGCCGGCAAAGACTCGTTTCGTCATGCCTCTCAACCTCTTGATTATTCCGGTAGGATACATTGTGCCACGGGCCGCCCGGGGTCCTGATACGTAGTCTCCACGGGGCCTTTATGGCAGGCCCTAATGGTGGCTCGGCTCCCGTGGAGCTAGCGTCAAATGGCACCTGTTTGGTTGCGGGGAAATGCGATGAAAACGATCAAATCAATATTGGTTGTTGTTGATCCCACTCGAGAAGAACAGCCGGCCGTGGAACGCGCCAGCCTGCTGGCGGAGCGCCTCGGCGCCGAGCTGGAGCTGTTCTGCTGCCACTATTTGAGCCTGGCGCTGGCCTACCCGCTGCCGGCCGCAATACCCAGCTATGACATCCGCTCCCGGTTCCTCAGCGAGCAGGGCGAACGCATGCGGGCGATGGCGGCGGCACTGAACGAGCGTGGCATCAAGACCCGCACCGAAGTGCGCTGGGAGTTTCCCCTGGATGAAGGCATCCTGAGTCGGGTGGAGGAAACCGGTTCCGACCTGGTGGTGAAAGACACCCACCACCACACCGCCCTTGGCCGGGCCATTTTCTCGCCCACTGACTGGAGTCTGATGCGCAGCTGCCCGGCGGCTCTGTGGCTTGTGAAGCCTGATCCCTGGGCGGAGTCTCCCCAGCTGCTGACCGCCGTGGACCCGTTCCACACTCATGACAAACCGGCCCTGCTGGATCATGAGCTGTTAACCACCAGCCTGTATCTCCAGGAGAAGCTGAACGGCAAGCTGCATGTTGTCCACGCCTATTCAGCGCTGTCCTATTTGCCTGCACCGCTGCTCGAGGGCGCCGCGGTTCCGGTCGGTGACGCGGCAGCGTCCCAGGCTTACCACCAAGAGGGTCTGGACGCGCTGATGGCGCGTTACGACCTGCCTAACGACCAGGTCCATCTGCTGGAAGGCATGCCCCGCGAGGCGCTGCCCGCCTTTTGCCAGCAGATTGGCGCCAACCTGACCGTGATGGGCGCCGTGTCCCGAGGCCGCCTCCAGCGTCTCGTGATCGGCAGCACGGCCGAAGCCGTGTTGGATCAGCTCACCAGCGATGTGCTCCTTCTGAAGGGCCCGCCCGCCTGAAAAGCGGTTGCACCGCCGGCCGGCCACGGTCATGATCCTGGCGTTTATCTGGACCGCCAAGAAGCCGCCGTGAGCGAGCCCGTCGAACACTCTTCCCTGGACGCCTTCGCCGCCGCCAAGCTCGCCCGCCTCCGTGCCGACAGCCTGCACCGGACCCTGCAGGCCACCGGACGGAACGACGGGGCCCGGGTCACCCGCGCCGGCCGTCAGCTGGTGTCCTTCTGTTGCAATGATTATCTGGGTTTGTCCCAGCACCCGCGCGTAATCGAGGCGGCCATCCAGGCGACCCGGGAGTTTGGTGCGGGCGCGGGCGCGTCCCGTTTCGTGACCGGCGACCATCCTCTCTACGCCGAGCTGGAGCACGCCCTGGCCCGCTTCAAGGACTACGATGCTGCCGTTGTCTTCGGCAGCGGCTACCTGACCAATCTAGGCGTCATTCCCTGTCTGGCGGGCCCCGACGACCTGATTGTGCTGGACCAGTTGAACCACGCCTGTCTGTTCGCAGGCGCCCGCCTCAGCCGGGCCGCCGTCGCCACCTTCCCCCACGCCGATGTTGAGGCCTGCGCCACGGTTCTGGAACGGCAGCGGGACCGCCACCCGCGTGCTTTGATCGTCAGTGATGGGGTGTTCAGCATGGATGGCGATCGCGCCGACGTGGCAGCACTTGCCAAGCTGGCCGAGCGCTACGACGCCTGGCTGCTGATCGACGACGCCCACGGCTTCGGCGTGCTCAACGGGGGCCGGGGCAGCACGGCGATTCGGGAGCATCGGCGCATGGTGCCTGTGAACATGGGTACGCTGTCCAAGGCGCTGGGCAGCTATGGTGGTTATCTCTGCGCCAGCGCGACGGTGATTGATTTCATTCGCAACCGGGCGCGCAGCCTGATCTACACGACCGGCCTGCCACCGGGAACCGTGGCCGCTGCGACGGCGGCCCTGGCCATCATCGCCAGCGAGCCGGCCCGGGTGGCGTTGCCGCTGCAGCGCGCCACCCAGTTCTGCAACCTGCTGGGGCTGCCGCCGCCGGCCAGCTGCATCGTGCCGCTGATTATCGGCGCGGCGGATCAGACCCTGGCGCTCAGTGCAGCCCTGGAGCAGCGCGGCTTCCTGGTGACCGCGATCCGCCCCCCCACGGTGCCTGCCAACGCGGCGCGGCTGCGCTTTACCTTTACGGCCATGCATGACGAGGGACAGGTCGAGCAGCTGGCTGCAGCCGTTGGCGAGCTCATCCCCGCATGAGCAGGCTGTTCATTACCGCGACCGGCACCGAGATCGGCAAAACGTTTGTCACCTGCGCTCTGACGCACCAGCTGCGCGCCCTGGGCAGACCGGTTCGGGCCATCAAGCCCGTGGTCAGCGGCTTCGATCCGGACCAGCCCGGCACCAGCGACTGCGCCCAGCTGCTGGCGGCCCAGTCCCTGCCCCTGGCCCATCACCTGGATGAGCTGTCACCCTGGCGCTTCCGGGCCCCGTTGTCACCGGACATGGCGGCTGCTGCCGAGCAAAGGCAGGTCCCCTTCAGCGACCTGCTGCGCTTCTGCCGATCAGCTGCCGCTGGCGAGGCGACCCTGCTGATCGAGGGTATCGGCGGCGCCATGGTGCCGCTGGACGACAGCCACACCGTGCTCGACTGGATGGCAGCGCTCGGAATGCCTGCCCTGATTGTGAGCGGCAGCTATCTGGGCACACTCAGCCACACCCTGACCACCTGTGCCGCGGTTGCCGCCCGGGATATTCACATCCAAGCCGTGCTGGTGAGCGAATCTCCAGACAATGACATTGATCTGCAGGCAACCTGCGCCAGTCTGCGGCGCTTTCTCCCGGATGTGCAGGTAGCGCCCATCCCGCGGATCAGCGCCCCGGACCCCTGGCGCAACGCACCGGACCTGTTGGGTGTGGCGGGTCTTGAGGCAGCCGCCCAATACAGGACATCGCGATGACAACCGGCCAACTGCTGCTGACTAACCTGGGCCTGGTGGCCCTGTGCATGACCCTGCTCTGGTTGCTCAGCCTCCCCCTGCGCAACGTCAGCATCGTTGACATTTTCTGGGGTCCTGGCTTCGCCGTAATTGCTGTTGCCACGCTGCTGCTGGTGGACGGCAACAGTGCCCGCCAGCTGCTGCTGGTGGGGCTGACCACGATTTGGGCGTTGCGCCTGGGGGGGTATCTGGCGCTGCGCAATATCGGCCACGGTGAAGACTATCGTTATGCGGCATGGCGCACCGCGGCGGCAGAGAAAGGACAGAATTTTCCCCTGCGCGCTCTGTTTCGCGTCTTCGCCCTGCAGGGCGTGATCATGTGGATCATCGCGCTGCCCATCCAGCTGGGTCAGATTCCGGACGCGCCCCCCCTGGGCTTGGCGGCAGTCGCGGGCACGCTACTGTGGCTGATCGGATTTGTGTTTGAAGCGGTGGGTGACTGGCAGCTGCGCCGCTTCAAAAGCGACCCGGACCATCAAGGTCAGGTCATGGATCGCGGTCTCTGGCGTTATACCCGGCACCCCAACTATTTCGGCAATGCCTGCCTGTGGTGGGGATTGTGGCTGATTGCCGTCGAGGCGGCGCCCCTCTGGACCATCGTCAGTCCGGCCATCATGACCTTGCTGCTGCTGAAGGTGTCCGGCGTCGCCCTGCTAGAGCAGTCGCTGAATGCCAAGCCAGGCTACGCCGACTACATCAAACGCACCAACGCTTTCTTTCCGGGACCACCCCGGCCAGCGGATTAACAGGATTCGCGGGACACCTCCCTGTGCCCTGCGAACCTGTTGCCCGGAGGCTATCAGCGCTGTTCGGCCACTTGAGGGGCCGGTGTTAACAGCAGACGAATGTCCACACGCCGCTCCAGCGCATAGCCATCCAGATCGCCCTCACTGGCCACCGACGCCCCCTCCCCGAAAGCCGACGTCGTGATGCGCTCGGACTCGATGCCCGCGCGGACCAGCGCATCGCGCACCGCCGCCGCCCGTTCAGCAGACAGCTGATCGTTGTAGTGGGTGCCGCCGCGAGCATCCGCGTAGCCAGCAACCTCGATGGCGACGGCATCCATGTCAGCCAACAGCGCCGCCAGCTGCGTGATCCGGGTTTCGGCGGCATCGTCCAGCTCGCTCAGTCCGGTCTTGAATAACACCTGCATGTTGATGGCCCGCTCCAGCGTGCGGGTCATGGCGAGCCGATCCTGCTGCCGGGCCAGCTCGGCACGGGCCAGACCACGCCGAGTCCGGCCCAGCTCCTGTTCCAGAGTTGTCACCCGTTTACTGGCGCTGGTCCAGCGCTGTTCCAGGTCCGCACCGGTTTCCTGCTGCTGATGGAAACGATCGCCCAGCCAGCCGCCCAGTGCGGCGCCCAGCAGAAAACCCACCGGGCCACCGGCCGCGGCGCCGAACACGGCACCGGCGCCCACGCCCACAGCCTCCTGCTTCGAGGTGCTACCGCCGTCGGCGGCGGAGGCCGAGCCGGCGCCCAGCGCCAACCCCACCATCACCAGAAGAGTTTTTCTCCACATTGCAACGCTCCTTTTTCCCAACGCGCCCCAGCGGCGCTTGGAAAGCATTAGGCGCCCCAAACTGATCCAGCCCATGGCCCGGCAATGCCGAACCGGCGATGAAATGTGGCGAATTCAGGCAACCCTGCAGGAGCCCCTGCTGGCTGCTGCGCTTGCAGGATGCCGCCCAGCTGCGCCGGGGATGCATCGCACGCAAGTTTGGGAAGTTTGCTAGGTGGCGCGGCGCGGCGGGAGAGCCACGAAAGTACCGCCGTTACGCTGGCACAGCACACGCATCAGGCTGGCAAAGCGTTCGCCGGTCTGCTGCACGCTGCCGGTAACCTCATAGATGACGGGAAATCCCACGGCATGGATCCGCACCCGGGTATTGCCCTGATCGTCGACCTTGTTGATCCGCTCCACCCGGCGCACGACCGCCTCGATGGAACCGCCGCTGAACTCATCGCCAAAGACGTAGAGGCTGATCTTCTTGGCCGGATCGTAAAACGTATCGATAGCCTTGGTGATCCCCTCCACGGGACTGCTGTTGGAGAACACGTTCCAGGAGCGCATGCGGTCAATGATGACCTTGCGCCGGCCGGGAGTGTCGGGAATCCACTTGCCCCGATAGTTGGAAAACATGTACTCGCCCATGTCATTCATGATCTGGATGCCCTTCACCTGCGGATAGACTTCCAGCGTTTCGCGCAGCTTCTGCTGGGCACGATCCCAGCTGTAGTTGTACATGCTGCCCGAGGTGTCGATGATAAAAATGATGTACTCGCTGTCCACAGGGATACCGCCCACCATGTTCTTGTCTACGGGCGGCCGATAATCCCGCAGCAACCGCTGCATCTCCTCCGTCAGGGACTGGCGCGCCTGGGCCAGTTGGCCAGCCAGCTCTGAGCTGATCTCCGCATCGTCCCGACTGGCGGCGAACTCGCCGCGAATCCGGGACAGATCGCCCTGCAGGCGCGCCAGGCGCAGCTTTTCGTCGGACACCTGCTCTTCAACGGTATTCAGTTCCCGGTTAACGAATTGGGTTTCGCCGCGTATCTCGTACAACTCCTCCTGCAGCCGCTGAATCACCCGCTGCAAATCCTCGTGGCTCTCTTCCAAACGAATAGGCTCATAGATCTTGGTCAGCACCAACAGCAGAATGATGGCGCCGAAACCGCAGCAAATGCAGTCCAGGAACGACAGTGAAAACGTGTCGACGTCGCGGCGTTGTTTTTTCATGGCCAGTCATCCGAAGGCGCCATGAAGGACCCGCCCGTTCGTAGCGACAGCTCCCAGTAGGACGGTGCTGCCAGCGGGTCGCCCTCCATGGGGTACATAATCACGTTAATGGGCACGTTGACGGGAATCCGCCGAACGGCGCGATTGAAATGCCGGCGGCGCTCGATACCGGTGACAGTACGCTTGGTGGGCAAGACGGCACCCTGAGTGGGCAGTCCGTCGACCAGGAAATAGACATTGTCTGGCTTGGGTGACAGGCCGTTGATGGCGTCAATGGCGGGCACCAGGCTGGTGCCGCCCGCGGGTGCCAACTGCCGCAATGCCTGCACCGCATCGTTGAGCTGTGAACCATCGGCCACGGTCAGCCACTGCCCATCGGACCCCTCAATGACGGACCAGGCCTCGGTGTTGAAGGCAACGATCTGAAACTGGGTGCCGGGATTGAGCTGGGTGGTCAACCAGTCCACGGTGGCCACGGTCTGGCGCCACTTGGGCGCCAGCACTTTCTGGTCATCGGGCAGATTGCGACGCCGGATCACGTTGACGATGGTCCGGTCCAGCATGGAGGAAGAGGCATCCACCAGAATCAGCACCCGCCGGCCGCCCATGCGCAGACCCGTGAGATACTGCCGATTGCCATCGCCAACGAACGAGCGGATCCGGTTACCCGCCTCCTCGGGGGTTACGCTGGCTGCAGACAGCCGCTTGGTCTCTTCTTCCAGACTCTTAAGGTCCGCCTTGAGCTTTTCGATGCTCTCCTGCTGGGAGATGGTATCGTCGGACATCAGCGCCAGCTCCGCCTGGGTCTGGGCAATTGCGACAATCACCTCGCGGGACAGCCCTTCCGTCACGGCCTGATCCTGGAGTAACTCGGCCAGCTGATTCTTGACCTGGATCAGGTTCTTCTTGCCCGTGAGCACCTTGAGCTCGACCCGGTCGGCTTCGCTGGCCAGCTCTTTCAGCACGGAGTCCTTTCGCTCCGCCATGTTGGCGTTGATGATCATGAAGAACAGCACCACGGCACCGAACCCGCAGGTCATGGCATCAAGAAAGGACAAGCTGAACACGTTGAGCCTTTTACGCGCCATCGCGATCCTCCGCGAAGGCAATGACCTGCAGCTGCTCCCCGGGAGACCCGATGCGGATGACGTCACCGGGCGCCACTACCGTGTCGCCGGCGACGCGTTTTTCATTGACGAATGTCCCGTGGCGGGAAATATCGCTCAAATGCAGCTCCCCGCCCTGCAGGCGCAGCAGGCAGTGCTCGCGGGAGACCCCAGAGTGGCCGTTGAGCAGGCGCAGCCCCTCCCCTGCGGGTACGTCGCGGCCGACGGTGAATGGCGTGGCACCCACGGCGTAAGCCATACCCTGGTAGACCACGTGAGTGGCTGCAGGCGCGGCCGGTATGTCCGCGGCCGCTGCCGGGCTGTCCCGGCGCACCTGGATCTCCGCCGGCGCCCGGCGCCAGGCCAGGCGCTTCAGCAGGGTTACCTGGTCCCCACGGGGTCTGATGTCGCTCAGGCTTTCGAGCACGCCCAGAGCCGCCCGACCCGCCGTCAGGGGCACCACGTGGGCATCCTCCAATGCGCGGAGCCGATCGGTCAGACCGGGCAGCTGCGCAAGCCGGTGGGAAAGCTGCACCACCAGCGGTGCGCCTGGATCCCGGGCCGCGCTGATGAGTTGCACGATGGCACGATAGAAACCCTCGACCGGCCCGAGCAGATCGCGGCGTTCCAGCGTCACGCTGTAACCGTCGCCGTTGCCCGGCAATGCGGCCTCTACCGACTCCATTTCACCGGCCTGGCGCAGCCAGTCCGGCAGTCGGTTATAGAGCGCCTGCTCCGTATCGGCGCGGTGGAACGGATCAAAGCGAGTGCGTGAGACAAATAACTCGGCGACCCGGCGGGCCCAGATATCCAGCATGTCATCCAGGCCGGCCGTATCCAGCGTGGTCTCTTCTCCCAGGGTAACGTGATCGCCCTGGGCCAACTGGGACACCACCACGCGATGCAGTCCTGCGTCCACATAAAGCAGTTGGTGACCGGGATAGGGCTGCAAACTCGCCGCCACAGCAGCGTTGACCAGACCGCGCACGGCGATGCCACACTCCTGGGCCAGACCCAGCAGCAAGCCCAGCTGGGTCTTACCGTAGTAGCCGGGTATGACCAGAATCGCCTCGCGATCCGCCGCACCATACCGCTCCCAGACAGTCTTCAGCTGGGCAAAGGCCAGTTCGGCGGTGCTGCCCACGCCCGGCGGCCCATCCCTGAGCGGTTCCATGGCCAGATCGGCCCAGAAACGGCTGCAGCTTTGGCGGGGCTTTAGGCGGGCGGCGCCGTACGCCTCGCGGCCGGTGACAATGCCCCCGGGCTCGACCAGAGCATAACCGTGCTCCACCGCGACCACGTTGCCCGCCTCGGCCACGGTCAGCTCGGCGTCATTGATCTCCAGGCTGACGACGCCCACGACCGTTCCCGTCAACTCGCCTTGAGATGACGAATCAGGTTGTGGTCGATGTAGGTCTGGGTATCGAACACCAGGCGCTCCTGCAGCAGCTGCAGCTGGTGCACCAGGAACATCACCACAATGGAAATCAACAGGGCGATGAACGTCGAGTTGAACGCCACGCCCAGACTCTGGGTCACACCCGTGATATCGCCATCCACAGCGCGATGGGCCTGTGCCAGAGCTTCGCCGATACCGCGCACGGTGCCGATGAATCCCACGGAGGGAATCGCCCATGCGATATAGCGGATCATGGAGAGCTCTGATTCCAGCCGCTCGCTCTCGGATTCGCACAGGGTGTTGGATATGGACGATACATCCTGAACATTGCGGGTGGAGCCAAAACGTTCCAGGGCAGACTGCAGCACCCGAGGCAACAGCATGGGGCGAACGTCTTCCGGCAGCGCCTCAAGCTGGCGGGCATACTCACGGGTATCCTCGGGCAGTATGCGCATGCCCTCCTGTACCGGCACCAGATCCCGCTGCAACAGGGAACGTTCCCGAATAGCCTGCATCGACTTGAAGCCCATGATGGCAAATGCCCAGAAAGCCAGGATAAAACAGGCCTCCTGTTCGAAGTCGCGCACCAGCACGTACACCGAGCGTTCCGGCGTGTAGTTTTCTTCCTGCTGAATACGGATGTTCTGCTCTTCGATGATGGCTGCTGCCTTGGGACGCACCAGCGTCACGTAAACAGCGTGCACCACGATCACGGCGATGATCAGCGCGAACACCTGGTAGAAGAATTCCACGGGAAAGTTCTTCTTCATGGTCTCAGTAGTCCTTAGTGTGGTTTCCGCCGGCCCCTCAGATATCCACCGGGAAAGTGACTTCCTGATCGGCAGAGATCCGTTCCGAGGGCACGAACACCTCGTCGGAAGCATCCGACTCCGCGGCCGCTTCACCTGCATCCTGCTCCTCAGCCGCGGGTGGCTCCTGCTCTGCGTTCTCCTGGGCTTCCTGAGCCAGGGGGCCACCCAGCGCGGCCAGGCCCAGCAATACCAGGATTGGAAAAGTTCTTTTCATATCACCGGTTTGACAGCGTTAAAAGCGGATCATTCCAGGTTCCGGGCAATTCGGAATCCTACGTCCTCTCGCGATCCGCCGCTATAGTCGCGGAAGGTCAGCCGCAGCTGGGAAATGGTTGCGCTCTTCCAGCTGGCACCGCGAATGCTGTGATAACGACCCGACTTGGGCCCCAGAGGATCTACGCTGACCTCCTCCGTGGAGGTGGGCGAGACGGCATAAAAGTCCTGAACCCACTCGGCAACATTGCCGCCCATATCGACCAGCTGGGAGCTGTCGACAGGGAAGCTGCCGCCGGGCGCGGTGACCGCAAAGCTATCGTTATACGTCACCAGCGTTGTCGGCAGGATCTCTGCCGCCGATACGTCGGCGTAATTGCCGGAGCGATCCGGCGGCGGCAGCTCATTACCCCAGGGATACTTGATGGCGCTGTCGCGATTGGCCAGGCGTGACGCCCAGGCCCACTCCGCTTCCGTGGGCAAGCGATAACCATTGGGCAGCGGCCGAATGGGCACCCACTCGTTCTCGCCACGCTGCTCATAGACCGGGCTCAGACCGTCCTTGGCGCTGAGCCAGTTGCAGAACAGCACCGCCTCCGTCCAGGTCACGCGGACGGCGGGCTGGTCATCAGCATTCAAGTCGAAGCCGGAAAACTCGCCGGAGTTGTGCTCCGTCATGAACTCACGGAATTGCCCGTTGGTGATTTCTGCGGTGCCCAGGTAAAAACGTTGCGAGATTTTCACCGGCCGCAGCCCCTCGTTGGAGCGCCGCCCCTGCTCCCGGCGCGAGGCACCCATGGTGAACTCACCCGCGGGGATCAGCTGGAGGGTATGCCCCTGGGCGGTGGTAACCACTCGCTGGATGGCTGCTTCCCGGGCCGCTGCCACCGTCAGCAGATCCAGGCTGACGACCTGGGGAAAACCCGGCCGCGGCGTGATGGTGACGCTCTCGGACGCATAGCCGTCCTTGCGCGCTTCGATACGATGTTCGATGGCTGTCAGGGTGAGCTGGGCTGGTGAACGCGCCGTCAGAGTGCCGTCCACCCACAGCTCGGCATCCGCCGGGTCCGTGGTCACCTCCACAACACCCAGCTGGGCCTTGAGTTCCAGGCTCAGGCGGCGGCCGCTGTCGGCTGCCACGGACAGCTGGCGGGTCTCGGTCTCATAACCGGCCTTGGTCACCGTAACGGTATGAGCTCGGCCAGGGCGCAGACGCAGGGTCAACGGCGTGCGGCCGCGGAACTGGCCGTTTACCGTAACGCTGGCCGCGCTGGGAACGCTGGACAGGTTCACCCGGCCGTCGGCCCGGGTCAGCGTCACCGGCTCCAGAATTTGTGGCTGGTTGGCTTCCACCATGAGCTGGGTTTGCCAGGCATTGTAGCCCCCCAGCCGCGCCTCCAGAACGCGTTCCCCCGCGGGCAGCTCCAAAGTCACTGGCGTGGTGCCCAGTGGCATACCGTCGACCAGCACCTGTGCGCCAGCGGGCTCCGTGGTCAAGGTGACGGGTGCCCAATTGGGCGTGAGCTGCACGGTCAGCGCCTGCCGCTCGCCGCCACCGAGCACCTGGATCTCCTGCACTTCGGGCAAGAAGCGGGGTGCCGCCAGCTCCAGCTGATGGGGCCCCGGGGTGAGCTCCAGATCCGCAAGGGGGGTGCTGCCGACCGGCTCGCCATCCACCGCCACCTGAACCTCCGCCGCGGGTTCCGTGGCAATGGAGATCAGCCCGGGCAATCTCACCAGCTCCAGGACAAAAGACTGATCCTGGGATGCCCCGACCTGAATCACCTGCTCAAAGGGGTAATAGCCCGGCGCCGTGGCTTTCACCCGATGCTCTCCGGAACGCAGCAGAAAGCGATCCGCGATGCGCAGTTTGAACACAGTGCCGGGCAGGGAAATATCCTCCGGGACGGGCTCGAAGGCCAGCTGCACCGATTTCGCCGTAAATGCGAACCAACCCAGCACGGCGAGCACGCCAAAGGCTACCCAGATCGCAATCAAGCCCGGGCTTGGGCCGCCCCGCCGCGCCGACTCCTCGTCGCGCCGGGCCCGCTGAAAGGCGATGGGCTGAATCTCCACCTCTTCCGCCGCCGTACTGCTCGCGGCCAGTTCCTCAAGATCCGGTGGTGCCGTGTCGCCCGCGGTCACCCGAGCCTCCAGCTCAAGCACCAGGCGCTCGCCCTCCAGGCGACAGTGGGCGCGGGCCGCGCCTATTGCCAACACATCGCCGTCGCGAAGCCGCCGGGTTCCGGTCAGCGGCTCGTCGTTAACCCGCACCCCACCCGCGTCGCGGCTCGCCTGGGCGAAAAAGGTGCCATCCAGATTGCCGATCTGTACCGACGCGCGGGTACCGGCCAGCTGAATGTCATCCCCGGGCTGACCACCCAGAGAGACTGGAAGTTGCTCACGATTGAACTGTCGCCCCAGGTCTTCGCCCCGGGCCGCCAGCAACCAGTCACCGCCTGTCATTCAGCCAACGCTCCCTTCCCGACTGTCGCTCAGATGCGGTCCACGCATTGCACGGTCACCGGGTCGGGCACCGCGCCTGGCATGATTTCCAGGATCTCGCGCACGTCCCGATAGCCGTCCCGGCTACCCACCAGCGTATACCGGCCCGGTCGCAGTTTCAGGTCGCGCACGTCGAAGGTACCCAGTTCGCCAACCCGATAGACCGTCACTTCCGTCAGATTGTCCGAGAACAGGCGGACGGCAATCGGGGTGGACGCCTGGGTCACCAGAGCACTCAGCTTGACTACCTGCTCTTTGAGCCTGGGACCTGGCTCGTTCGTGACTGCCCTGGCTTCGGTGATCAGCGTGCGCGCATCCGCCAGGACCTGGTCGCTGAACAACAGCCGGGGACGCTCGATAAGATTGAGCAGCTTTTTCTCCAGATCTGAGCGTGCGCTGGCCCGCGCCAGACCTTCCTGGGCAAAGGAGACGGTCGGATCCAATGCCAGCGCTGCGCGATACTGCCCCATGGCCTCATCCCACAGCTCCTGTCGCTCGAAAGCCGCGGCCCGCACGCGGGCCAGGGCAATCCGGTTGAGTCGCTTGCCCTGATCGGCCTGCTCCAGTCCGTCGAGCGCCTCCTGGGCACCTGGTCGCAGCCCCAGGGCGCGCTGAAAGGCCTCGGCTGCCGCATCGAAATCCTGGCTGCTCAGCGCGGTCAACCCGGCCGACATGGCCGCGTCGAAATTGGCCCGGGCCAGGCGCTGCTGCACCGCCAGCCGGGCTTCCCGGGCCGGCTGCCAGTCTCGATCCAGCTCAAGGACGCGGTCGTAAGTGGCAATTGCCTCGCTAAAACGGTCCGCCGCTTCCGCCGCCCGACCTTCCGCCATCAGCTGCAGTACCTGGTTCAGATTGGCCGCTCGCGCGGCGCCGGTGAGCGCAGCGGCGTTATCCGCCTGAATGGCCAGCGCCAGATCAAACTGCTCGCCAGCCTGCTGGGCATCGCCGGCCACCAGCGCCGCCTCGCCAGCCGTCAAGGCGCTGCTGAGGATATCTGTCGCACGATCTTTGAGCTGCTCGCCCAGCGCCAGCGCCGCGTCGTATTTCGGCACGGCCTGCTCGTAGGCCTGGGCGAGAAACGCATCGTCACCCTCACGAGCCAGCTCCAGATGCCGGGACCAGTCGGCGCCGCCCCAGCGCGCCACCGCCAGGGCCTCCAGCTCACCCTGCTGGGTGAGCAACTGCGCCAGGCGCTGCTCCGCTGTCGCCTCCAGTTGGGCCAACAGTTCCGGATCCAGCCCAGGTACCTCGGTTGCCACCGGCGCCGGCGCGACCGGCTCTGCGACAGTTGGCGTCTGCTCCGGCTGCTGCGCCACCCACCGGGGCAGCAGAAACACCACGCCAAACGCCAGCAACAACAGCACTCCCAGGGCGGCAAGGGCCAACCGGGTCGGATCCCGCCGCCGCCCCGTGGGCAGCGCCGCGGAGGGCGTGGGCTCGACAGGCGGCGCGTCGCCGGCGCCAAGCCCGGGCCGGATCGGCACAATCGCCTCTTCGTGATCGGTCTCACCCCCGGCGGGAGCCGCTGCCTTGTTGCGCTGTTCAACCATAGTCCGTGGTGCGAGTCAGTACGCCCGCAGTATCCCGGTGACTTCACCGAGGCTAGCGGGTCGGGCCGAGCGAGACGGCGCCAGGGCCGCGCGCAGCCAGGCCGTGAGCACGGGCGGCACATCTTCGGCTTTAGGCGGAACTGCCGCAAGTTCCGCAGCGGAATCGGGCAGCTCGCCGCTCAGCATATGAAGCAACAACAGGCCGAAGCTGTAGACGTCATCGCGGGGATCGGCGCTTAGACCCTTGCGCTGTTCGGGGCTCGCATAGGCCCAGGTCCCCGGGCCCCACGGCCGCGCCGCCGCGCCCCGGGGCAACGCCACCTGAAAATCGATCCACACCGGATCCGACGGCGTGCGAAACAGGGCATTCTCCGGCCGCAGGTCCCGGTGTACCAGCCCCTTATCGTGCAGGCGTTCCAGACTCTCGGCCAGAGCGGCCAGCGGCCGACACCACGCGGACAGCGGTCGCCCGAGAAGAGACAGCAGGTCGCCACCGGACAGGTACTCCAGCACCAGAAAACGGCTATCCACCGCGAGCAACCGCACTACACCGAAACCCTGCGCTGCGTTGAGGACCTGGGCCTCGTGGCGCAACATGACCGGGATACCAGGATCCGCCAGCAGCGCGACGGGCGCGGTCTTGATCACAACCAGGTCGTCACGGCTGACGTCACGGGCCAGCAGGACCTCGGTCAGAGCGCCGCCGCCCAGGCGGCGCAGCGGCTGGAACTTACGCGGACCAGAGCAGATATCGGCTGAGCGCCAGATGCTTGCCGCTGCGCCGGCGGCCGTGGCAGCCTGCATCGCGGCGCCGCTCAGTCTGTAGGGACCTCGACCTCGGCGAGCACATCGATCTCGGTGGGCAGCACCGCGCCACCGGTCATCTCGGGCTCGCTATAGATCGCCATGTCGGAGATCAGTCCCGTCTCCGCCATGTACAGTTCTCGCAACAGGCGTCGCCACTCCTGGTATTGAGCGTCGGCGGCACCGGTAAGACGGTGCGTGGTGCCCTGGAACTCGACCACCACGGGCGCCACCTCGGACTCGAAGCCCTCGCTGAGCTCGATCAGGCCCTGCTCGTGCATCTTGGCGTCCTGGCGGCGCGCCATGCCGCTCTTGATGGCTTCCATACCACCGTAAATGGCCACGTCCCGCAGCACCCGGTCCGCGGTCGACCCGCCGCTGGAGTTCGAGTCAACCAGGATCGCCGCGGCAATCGCGGCGATACCCAGGCCGGTGCGCCAGCGGGCCTGACTCCGCAGCTCGCGCATATTGATGGCTTCTTCGCGGGAGAACTTGCGCCAGTTATCGTAGGAATCGCCCACATCGCTGTAGAACTGCGCATAGTACTCATTCAGCGTGTCCACGAAGGCGTGTTCCCGTTCCAGCACTTTCTGGATGCGCTCGTAGTTGGGATCACCCTCCGCCGGCAGGCGGCGGATTTCGTAGCGCCCGGCCCGGCCCTGGGCCAGATAGCCCTCGAACGCGTCCGGTGTCAGCTCGGCAGCGTAGCGCAGCTCAGCCACCGTGCGGATCTGGCCGAGCTCCGCTGCACTCAACATCGCCCGCTCAACCGACAGATCGTTGGCGATCATGTTGAACACATCCTGATAGGGATCGAGCCCCGGGTACTTGCGCTTGTCATAGGCGCCAGCCGCGGTCTCCATCTTGTAGGACTTGTCCAGCCAGACGCGACCCGTGGCATCGACCGCTTCAACGGCCAGCTCAACCCGATCGCCATCGGATTTCTTGATCTTGCCGGTAATCATCAGGTCGCTGCCGGCGGCAGCCAGCGGCGTCACCCGAACAGCACCCCAGTGGCCGGAGGCCTGCAGGGTGTCACGCAGGTGCACGGCCAGGTAGCGGGCCTCGGCGCGCCTGATCTGCGGAAAGACGTTATCCTCAACCTCTTCCTGATCCGCCGCCACACCCGGATTAAACTCCACGATCGCCACGTCCAGCAGCGTGGTCTCGGGGATCTCCTCCGCCACGGTCACCAGACTCACGGAATGGGCATGCCGGACCTCGTGGCTTGAACAGGCGGTCAACGCCGCCAGCACCACCAGGGCCAAGCCGCCCCGCAAACTGCTCTCCCTCACCCGCACTTAGCTGCTCCTACTTTCCAATGCTCTTCTTATACTGACGATACTCTTCCCAGAGCTTTTCGCGCAGAATGGGATCCTTCTCGGCCTCCGCCAGCTCGCGGAGCTGGCGCGCCAGAATATCGTCATTGGATCCGTCGCCCACATCACCCGGCGCCGGATACACGCTCTGGCTTCCGCCGCCTTGTTCGCCATCGCCACTGCCCTGGCGGCCGCCTTCCGCGCCGCTGCCGCCGACGGCACCACCAGCGCTGTTATCGCCGGCACCGCCAGCCGCGTCGCTTCCCTCGCCGGCACCCTCGCCGCCAGCGCCCGCGGCGCCGGCCTGCTCACCGGATTCCATGCCCCCACCCATACCTTCGGCGCCGGTGCCCGACCCGCCGGAGCTGCTACCGGAACCGAAACCCGTATCTGCTGCGCCGCCGGCGCCGGTCTGAGCCAGAACCTCCTGCTCGGCCATGATGTCGCCGTCAAAATCTTCCAGCGACTTTTCGAATTCGCCCTCCAGCTCGCCGGCACGGCCCACATCGGCACCTGCACCGCCCGCGCCGCCTTCACCGTTAGCCCACGGATCGTCGCCACCGCCTCCAGAACCCGCCGCGCCCGTGGGTTCGCTGCTGCCCGCTTCGCCCGCGGCGCCCGCGGCGCCCGCGGCGCCCGCCGCGCCCTGCTCGCCCCAGGGATCGTTGCTACCCGCGGCACCGCCGTCGCCCTGCTCCCCCCAGGGGTCGTTGCTGCCGGGCGCGCCGCTGGACTGCTCGCCGCCCTCACCGCCACCGCTTTCCATGCCGCCCATATCACCGGCGGAGCCACCGCTATCCCCGGGCGTGGGCGACCCGCCACTGGGGGACGGCATCCCCGAACCGCCGGCACTGGGCGAGCCGGAACCCTGGGAGGACTCGGAACCGCTGGAGCCGGACTGGCCGGAGGAGGGGCTGGAAGAGCCCGAGCTGCTGCCGCTGGGGGCAGGCGGCGTGGGCGAGCCGGACGGCCCCGATGGCGCCATGGGGGGTGTGCTGCAGGCTGCCAGCAGACCGGCGCTCAGGGCGGTGGCCATGAGAATTCGTAAATGCCTGATAATCATCAGCTATCTCCCTCCGGAGGGCGCCCTTATCAAGCCTAGCTCGGCCGACGGGTGGAGAAAAGCACCCTATGTTAAGTTTGTCGCTTGGAGGGCTGATAAGTTCACCCAAACCCGCCCCCTGCAAGCCCTTCCGGCCAGCTAATATTAGCGCAGTCCGGCGCGGGCCGGTTGACCGTCCAGGAGGAAGTATGCCCAGCACACGTCGAACCATGATTCTTGTGGCCGGCGGCCTGCTGCTCAGCGCAGCAACCATCGCCCAGACCCCGCGCACGGCGGCGCCGCCAGGCGCCCGCGTCTACATCCTGAGCCCGGCGGACGGCGCCACCGTAAGCTCCCCCGTGACCATTCGCTTCGGGCTGGAAGGGATGGGCGTGGCGCCGGCCGGGGTCGACAAGACCAACACCGGGCACCATCACCTGCTCATCGACGTCGCCGAGATGCCGCCACTCAATATGCCGCTGCCGACCACCGATCAGATCCGTCATTTCGGCGGCGGCCAGACCGAGGTTCAGTTGGACCTGGCGCCGGGCGAACACTCATTGCAGCTGGTAGTCGGGGACTATCTGCACATACCCCACGACCCGCCGCTGATGTCCGAACGGATTACCATTACCGTCAGCGCGCCGGACGCTGCCGACTAGCAGCACCCGGGCCTGGTGTGGCGCAGCCGCCTCGCTCAGGCGCCCGCGGTGATGTGGTAGAGCACGATGAGATGCCCATCGGGATCGACCATGCCAACCTCCCGGCCGACCCGACCGTCCTGGGTGCGCAGGACCTCCTCCTCATAGACATGCACATCGTCCCGAGCGCGCAGTCCTTCGAGCACCGAATCCATGTCGGCCACTTCAAAGACCAGCGCCGCCGGCCGGGGAACCGGTAGCGTGGGCAGCTGAATACCGGTGATTTCCGTTAAGGCCAGCACCCGCCGCTGTTCGGGGCCGGCGTTCAGGGTGGCAAAACGCAGCTTGGCTTCCCGCGGGATCTCGAACACCGGATAGGAATAGGAGGTGGGCTCGGACTCTTTGGTGAACTCAACGGTCAAACCGAGAATGTCGCGGTAGACCTGCAGTGACCGATCCATGTCGGCCACCACGATATTGCCTCGCTGAAAACGAATGCCGGTGCTCATGGGTAAAACCTCCCTGACGACGGCGTGCCACTCTAATGCAGTGGTCGCTCAACCGGCAAGCCGCAGGAGACCCTGACCCAACTGATACAGCAGCATCCCTGAGCACAGCAACAATCCGATCTGTGGCACGGCCGCGGGCACGGTGAAGGGGCTGGGCCCGGCACGCCCTTTCAAGCTGAGCAGGGCACCGTTGACGGCGGCAAAAATCGCCAGCGCAATAAAACTCGTGATGCGCGCCAGCGTTTCCAGCGGAAATACGAGTGCCAGGGCCAACACCCCGGCGGTGGCCGCCAGGGTCGCCAGATGGGGCGTGCGGGTGCGCCGATGCACGCGCGCCAGCAGCGACCAGACCAGACCCTGGGCAGCCATGCCGTAAAGCACCCGACTGGCCATGATGATCTGGATCAAAGCACCGTTCACCACCGCCAGCATGCTGATAAGCGCTATGACCGTGGGTGAATAGCCACCCGCAACCACCACCTCCGCGAGCGGCGCATCGCTGGCCGCGAGCCGCTGCAGCGGCACGCTCAGGGTCGCGACAATCGCCACGAGCATGTAAAGCGTTGTCGAGATAACCAGCGCGAGCAGGATGGCCACCGGCAGGGTGCGCTCGGGTCGCCGCACCTCCTCGGCCACGTTAACCATGTCCTCAAAACCGATAAAGGCGTAGAAGGCCACAAAAGCGCCCGCCAAAACACCCGCCCAGGTGGCCCCCGATGTCACAGGCAGAAATGCAGTCCAGGACACCCCGGTGGCGCCCAGCTCGTCCCGAGCCGCCCAGCACACCAGAACCAGGCCCGCCATTTCCAGCCCCGTGATGACCGCTGCGGTCCGCAGCGACTCATTGATTCCCCAGAACGCCAGGCCACCCAGCAGCAGCACCAATACGCAGATCACCAGCGCCGGCGGCAGGGAAACGAAAACGGCCAGATAGCCAACGAAACCGCGAGCGATGGTTGCTGCGGACACCAGCCCCGTCGCCACAACCGCCCAACCCACCAGCTGGGCCAAGCGCGGGCTGGCGAAGCCTTCCCGCACGTAAGCAGCCTCACCCGCGCTCCGGGGCAAGCGCGCCGCCAGTTCCGCGTAGGAGAAGGCGGTAAAGCCAGCCAGCAGGGCGGCCATCAGAAAAGCGCTGGGTGTTGCGGTACCCGCAACCCGGGCAACCTCACCGATCAGGACATAGATCCCGGCGCCGAGAATCGTGCCCAGCCCATAAAGCGTTAACAGACCCAGACCGATGCTGCGTTTCAGCGTGGGCGCGGCCATGCCGGGGCCCATGAGTGTCAGGCGGGAGCGTGGTCGTTGATTCGCTGCAGCAGATTGCGGAACTCGGCCTCAAGCGCGGGTCCGAACAGGGGATCCGGGCGCGCCTGAGCCTCTGCAGCAATGGCCTCCCAGTCCGCCTCCGTCAGATTGGCAAGGGCCTTGGGGAACAGGTTGCCCTCTTCGGCATCCATGTGGGCCTCGAGCAGCTCGGCATAGGCACGACCCAGGGCCAGCAGCTCCGCACGTTGCATCATGGCCTCGTGCTCCACCGCCTCGATGGCCTTGAGAAACCTCGTGCCAGCCTCGACGAGCCGATGGTGTTCCGCCAGGGTGGCTGCGATGTCCGCCGCTGTCTCCGGCGCGCGTTCCTCAAGACGCTGAAAGACAATGTCCTCGGTGGGATGATGTTGGGTGTCGGGATAGCCGGTGACGTAGCGCATAATGTCCTCTACCAGCTCGTAGTCCGGTGAGTGAGCATCCGCCAGCGTCTCGAGCTCGTGATTCAGCAGGGCCAAAACCCGGGCGATGTTTTTGTGATCCTCGTGCAGATCATCCAAAACACGTGCCATGCCAATTCCCCCCGTGAACGTGCTGCCGGCATCAACACCGGCTGTACGTAGAAACCAAGATAGGTTGCAAAGTTAAGCTGTGCAAGAGTGCTTGCAGGCGCTTGTCCAAAGCAGGTTTGTACCATGAATGTAGCCGATGTCATGACCCGCAATGTCACTTACGTGGCCGAGGATACATCCCTGGTGGATGTGGCCCGCATCATGCGCAAGGATCATGTGGGCGACGTGGTGGTTACCCGGCGCAGCGAACCGGGCAGCCGTCCCGTGGGCATCCTTACTGATCGGGATATCGTCATTCAGGTCATTGCGGAGGAAGCAGAGCTGAGCACATTGACCGCGGGCGATGCCATGAGCCGCGAGCTGGTCACGGTGTCCGATAGCGCGAGCCTGGTAGAAGCTGTGACGCAGATGGGTCAGCACGGCATTCGCCGCCTTCCGGTAACGGATACAGACGGGCTCTTGATTGGTGTGTTGAGCCTGGACGACGTCTTGGCTCAGTTGGGTGCGCTGCTCGACAATCTCGCTGACGTGGTGCGTTTCCAGCAGCAGATCGAAGGAGAGATCCACAGCTAAAGAGTCAAGCGAGGTTCGGCTTGGGATACTTGAACCGCACGTAGCGCGCCGCGGGCTTGTGTGCTGGGTTCACCCCCAACTGACCCAGCTGAGGCGAAACGCCTGAACATCATCACGATCAGGGTGCGGCCAGCGTCCTCATGCCCGCTGCAGGCCTGCCTGGTCTAGAGGGGATAAAACACCGGATTAACCGCCGGTTCCGCGGCGACATGATGGGATACCTGGCTGCGGAAGCCCATCGGCTTCACCACCAGCAGATCCGACTGCGTTTCCTCCAGGATGCGCTCGGCGGTGCTCCCCAGGATCAAATCCTTCAAGCGCCCACGGGAAAGCGCCCCCACAATCAACAGATCAGCCCGCAGTTCGGGCAGCACCTCTTCGGGCCTGCCCGTCAGCACCTCACCCACGTCAGCCTGCAAGCCCACGCGGGCCAGCACGGCCTCCAGGGCCTCGCGGCTTTCATGCTCGAACTGGTCCTCAACGATCTCGACGGGCAACGCCTCACTGCCCACGGGTGCCGCGTGGACTAACGGCACAAAACAGAACACGGCGCGCAGCTTGGCGGCGGTCAGCGCCTGAACCCGTTTGGCCTCGCGCAGGATCTGCTCGTCCAGGGAGGCCGGCTTGTCGTGGCGGTGCAATGGATCCACGGCTGCCACCACAGCGCCATAAGCCCGCGCCGCGGCGCTTTTGACCAGGAGGACCGACATGGGTGCTGCGATCAACAAGCGCCAGTCCGCATACCGCAAGGCCTGGGGACGCTCCGTCAGCGACGCGGAAATCACCAGATCCGCATCGCCGGCCATACCGCGCCGAATGATGGCCTCGTAGTATGGGTAGTCCCAGACTGCTGAGGCCGTCACCGTGATCCCGCGGCGTTCGATCGACCTGGCCAGAGCGCCCGCGCGCTCCAGGCTTCGCTGCACCAGATGATCCCGCAGCCGCTCGTAGTCCTCGGGGTCGCTGAGCGGATAGGCCTGCAGGTGGGAATTGTACACAGGGGCAAATACTTCGACTTCCGTGTGTTCGCTGGCCAATTCCAACGCGCGTTTGACGGCGGGCTGCTCAGGATCCTCGCTGCGAACAACCAACAGAATCTTCCCGTAACCCACGGCGGCACCTCGCTGGACTGGCATTGCCAATCTAACAGAGGCGCCTGTGCCGGTTAGTTGGGGCAAATACTTAGGCGACCTGGCCGGCGTGCACCTTTTCCGGAAATCGCGCCACCTATAGCGCCGCTATGACCTCGCGGGCGGCACGCAGACCTGTGAGGTAGGCGCCATGCACGGTCTGGTAATCAGGCGAGCCAGCAGTCGCTTCGCCGGCAAAGAACAGGGCACCCCGCAACGGCGTCGCCAGCTGCTCGCGCGCGTAACGACCGCCGGGCCGCGTATATGAGTAGGCGCCCAGCGTGAAAGGGTCGCGCTGCCAGTCTTTGTGGGCAGCCCAACGTTTCAGGCCGGCCACATCCCGCCCTGGGAAGCCCAGCGCAATCCAGTCCAGGATGCGGGCTTGGGTCTGGGCGGGATCGAGGGACGCCAGCGAGTCCGTGGCCCGGCCCGTGACCCAGGCCCGCAGTGCCGGTGGACCCTCGCCAGCGCTGTGAACAGCGCTGATGGATACACGCCCCTCGTTCATGGACCAGGCGCCAGCCGCCCCCAGCTGCTCGCTCCAGAAATCCGCGGCGAAGGTCATCTGCTGCACGACCACCCGACCCATGGCCAACTGCTGCAACGCTGCGATCTTCCAGGGCGGCAACCCTGGATCGAACGTCACGTGGCCCGCCTGCAGCACGCCGAGCGGCAGGGTGACTACCGCGGCCGCTGCCTTGAAACGCGCCGGCCCGCCCGGCGTGATGGCGTGGACCTGAACCCGTCCGCGCCGGTAGCCGATGCCGGCAACCCGGGTGTTCAGGCGCACCGCCGAACCCAGGTCCCCGGCCAACTGCTGCGCAACGCGCCCATAGCCGCCGACAACCTGGTAATTGGTGTCCGTGAGCGCGTCCCACGCCGGGCTGTAGTCCAACAGCGCGAACAGGCTCAGCTGGTCGGGCTCCGCGGCGTAGCTCAGCGGGTCCGCCGCCAACCATCTCTGCTGCCTGGCATTCAGTGCCATGGTGTCCAGTAGCGCCTGGACGCTGATATCGGCACCCCGATAGGCCTGCGCAGTGGTCAGAAACTGCTCGTACAGGGCGTCAGCGGCAGCACTCTCCAACGGCCGCAGCACGCCATCCGGATCCAGATAGCGGCGGCCAGCGGAGGGCACTGGCCGGGTCTTGACGCCGAGCTGCCGCAACAGCTCATGGGTCGGTGCGCGGGAGCCATGCACGTATTGGGCGCCCAACTCGATGCCGTGTTCCGCGGGCCCCGGCACGCTCAGCATCCGACCGCCCACTCGCGAGCTACCCTCCAGCAACTGCACCCTGAGCCCCGCCTGAGCCAGCCGGCGAGCGGCTGTCAGCCCGGCCATGCCGGCGCCGATCACGATCACGTCGCTGCGGTGCGTCTGACCGCCAGCGTAGCTGGGCAGCAGCCCGCTGCCGCTCAACGCCATGAGGTTGCGCAGAAAGTGGCGCCGGTTCACGGGTGGGTCCGTCTGATCGGCATCGTGGCCACGCCATTCAAGCTGCGCAGCGCGTCATCTGCACCATCGACTGGCACGACACGATCAGCATGGCAGGCAACGAAGGTGGCATTGACAGTGGTTAAACAGCCCACCCGTGTGCGCCGGGTCCATCTCTCTCAGCAGGGTCTGAAGCTCAGTTTTCCCGGCCATGGGTTCAGACTAACAGCTAGCTGATCAGACCGTGCTTCCTGGTCTGGGCCGCGGTTCGATCCAGCGCAGTGCGAGCCAGGGACACCAGCTCGTCAATATGTTGCTCAGACATGATCAGCGGCGGTGCCACGATCATGGTGTCGCCGACGGCACGCATCACCAGGCCGGAATCCACGGCCAGATCGCGGCACAGCTCGCCGACTTTGCCCACCTTGGCGAAGGGTTGCCCGGAATCTTTATCCGCTACCAGCTCCAGCGCCCCGAGGAAGCCCAACCCGCGCACTTCCCCCACCAGCGGATGATCCGCCAGAGTTCGCCAGCGCTCCTGCAGGTAGGGGCCGGTCACGGTCTTGACGCGTTCCACGATGCCTTCATCGCGAAGAATTGCCAGGTTGGCAAGAGCCACCGCCGCGGCCACCGGATGACCGGAATAGGTAAAGCCATGGAAGAACTCACCGCCTTTGTCGATCAGGACCTCAGCCACCCGATCACTCACAAGCACGCCGCCCATGGGCACATAGCCCGAGGTGACGCCTTTGGCGAAGGGCATCAGGTCCGGCTCCAGCTGGTAGTAATCGCTGCCGAACCACTCGCCCGTGCGCCCAAAGCCGGTGATCACCTCGTCTGCGACCAGCAGGATGTCGTGAGCCTTGCAGATACGCTGGATCTCCGGCCAATAGCTGTCCGGCGGGATAATCACGCCGCCGGCGCCCTGAATGGGCTCGGCAATGAAGGCCGCAACCTGATAGGCACCCAGCGCGCTGATGCGCTCCTCCAGCTGGCGTGCCACCCGCAAACCGAACTCGTCCGGGGCCAGACCGCCTCCCAGTCTGAACCAGTAGGGCTGCTCGATATGCTCGATCCCCGGAATGGGCAAACCGCCCTGACGATGCATGGGGCGCATGCCGCCCAGGCTGGCCGCTGCCACGGTGCTGCCGTGATAAGCGTTGCGGCGACTGATCACGATCTGCTTGCCCGGCTGTCCCTGGAGAGCCCAGTAGTGACGCACCATCCGCAGCACCGTGTCATTGGCCTCGGAGCCCGAGCCGGTGAAGAACACATGGTTCATCTGTGGGGGTGCCAGCTGACAGAGCAGGTCGGAGAGCTCGATGGCCGCCGGGTGGGTGCACTGAAAAAAACTGTTGTAGTAGGGCAGCGTCTCCAGCTGAGCGCGCGCCGCCTCCACCAGTTCCTGGCGGCCGTAGCCGAGCGCGACACACCACAGGCCGGCCATGCCGTCCAGAATTCGGCGTCCCTCGCTGTCGTAGATGTAAACGCCGTCGGCCCGCTCGATCAACCGGGTGCCCCGGGCACCCAGATCTTTGTGATCGGTGAACGGATGCAGGTAATGGGCCCTATCCAGGGCCTGCAGCTCAGCAACGCTGCGCTTGGCCGCCATGCCTAGACGTTCAGGAGCAGGAACTCCCGCTCCCACGGACTGATGACCTGGAAGAAGGTGTTGTGCTCCACCGCTTTCAGAGCGCAGTACACATTGATGAAGTCGTGCCCCAGGATAGAGCTCATAGCCTTGTTGTCGCGCAACCGGTCGATGGCGGAAAAGATATCCCGCGGGAAGGTCCGCGCCAACTCGTAGGCGCTCCCCTCCACCGGCGCCGTGGGCGTGAGCTTCTCCTTGATACCCAGATAACCGCAGGCCAGAGATGCGGCCAAGGTGAGGTAGGCGTTCACGTCCGCGCCCGCCAGCCGGTTCTCCACGCGCCGATCCTGGGCGCCGGACTGCGGTACTCGCAACCCTACCGTGCGGTTGTCGTAGCCCCAGTGCAGATTAATGGGTGCCGCCAGGTAGCGGGTAAAACGCCGATAGGAGTTCACGTAGGGACCGAACATGAGAAAGCACTCGGGCAGGTATTTCTGCAGCCCTCCGATGAACGCGTGGAACAACGCGCTGTCGCTGCCATCTTGATCGGCAAAGATGTTGACACCATCCGCCTTGCGCACCACGCTCTGATGCACGTGCATGGAGCTGCCCGGCTCATCGGCCATGGGTTTGGCCATGAAGGTCGCATATACACCTTTACGTAACGCTGCCTCTCGCACCAGGCGCTTGAAGAGAAAGACCTGGTCGGCCCGGGACAGCGCATCGCCGTGAAGGAAATTGATTTCTACCTGGGCCGCGCCGCCCTCGTGGATCAGCGTGTCCACCTCCAGCCCCTGACCCTCGCAGTTTTCGTAAATGTCCTCAAATAGCGGATCGAACTCGTTCACGGCATCGATGCTGTAGGGCTGGCGCACCGTCTCGGGCCGACCAGAGCGCCCTACCGGTGGTTCCAGGGGATAATCCGGGTCCACATTCTTCTTCACCAGGTAGAACTCCACCTCCGGTGCGACCAGAGGCTGCCAGCCCTCCCGCTCGTACAACTCCAGAACGTTTTTCAACACCTGCCGGGGCGCTATCGCAACCGGCGTGCCATCGTGATGGAAGCAATCCATGATCACCGAAGCGGTGGGATCCGCGGCCCAGGGCACTAAGCGCACGGTAGACTCATCCGGCCGCAACACCATGTCCCGGTCCGCGGGGTGCAGCATCTCGGGCTCTTCGATGTACTGGCCGGTGACGGTTTGAATGAATACCGATTCAGGAATGCGCATGCCTTCCTGCTTCAAGAACTTGCTCGCGGGCACGAACTTGCCCCGGGCCACGCCGGCCATATCGGGCACGATGCCCTCCACCTCGTCAATGGCGTGGTCATCGAGCCAATTCTTGATGTAATCGCTCATAAGTTATTCACCGAATTCCCGGCAGGCATCGCCGAAGGCCTCAAAGATGGCCAGCGAGAGCGGATTATCCTTGGTCCGCCACTCCGGATGCCACTGCACGGCCAGATTGAAGCCGGGCACATGCTTGATATGAAACGCCTCCACCAGACCGTCCGGGGCATATGCCAGTGGCGTCAAGTCCGCACCCAGCGTGCGCACGCCCTGGCCGTGTAGTGAATTCACGGTGGCGGTGGGTCCGCCGGCGAGATGGTAGAGCATGCCCTGGGGGACGAAACTCACCTCGTGGCTGGGTCCATATTGAACTTCCACGGGCTCGTCCGGATTTTCCTTGTGACCGGCAAAGCCAGCCTGCTCCAGATTGCGGTGCAGGGTACCACCCATGGCCACATTGAGCTCCTGAAAGCCCCGGCAGATGGCCAGCAGCGGCGTGCCGTGCCGCAGCACGTCGTCGATTAAATGGAATACCGTGGCATCCCGATCCGGGTCCAACAGATCGCCCACTTCCGCCCCTGGCTCGCCGTAATGATGAGGCTCGATGTTGGATGGGCTGCCGGTGAGCAATAACCCGTCCAGCCGCCTCACCAGATGGTCGGATTCCAGCGCTGAACCCAGCGACGGGATCGCCAGCGGGATCACGCGCGCACCCTCCACCAGTGCCTGCAGATATTTCTCGCCGACGACGTGAAACGGATGGGGATCGAGCATCCGCCGGCAGCTGACCACTCCGACGAGGGGTCTGTAGTCTTTCACGGGGCACCAAAGCGTCACTGAGTCAGCGGAGTGTACAATACCGACCCCGCGGGCCCCGACGCCTGGCCTCACAAAACAACGGATTCTCACCCATGATGATTCGCGCCGGCTTCGTCGATACGGTGGGTAACACACCCCTGATCAAGCTGCGCCACGCATCGGAGCAGACCGGCTGCACGATCCTGGGAAAAGCCGAATTCTTGAACCCGGGTGGTTCGGTCAAAGACCGCGCGGCGAAGTACATGGTGCTGGATGCTGAGCAACGAGGCGTACTGCGTCCCGGTGGCTTGATTGTGGAGGGTACGGCGGGCAATACCGGCATCGGTTTGACCCTGGTCGGCAACTCGCGCGGTTACCGCACCATCATCGTCATGCCGGATACCCAGTCCCAGGAAAAGAAAGACGCCTTGCGGGTCAACGGCGCCGAGGTCAGAGAGGTTCCCGCCGTCCCGTTCCGTGACCCGAACAATTATGTGCACGTCGCCGAACGCCTGGCGGCGGAGCTGGCCGACTCCGAACCCAATGGCGTGCTCTACGCCAATCAGTGGGACAATCTGGCAAATCGCGAAGGGCACGTGGCCAGCACCGGACCGGAGATCTGGGAACAGACCGACGGCACTGTCGACGGCTTCATCTGTGCGGTGGGCACGGGCGGCACCCTCGCGGGGGTGAGCGCCTATCTGAAACAGCAAAAACCCGGGCTGGTGGCTGCTGTGTCCGACCCAATGGGCTCTGCGATCGCCAGTTGGGTCACCACGGGCGAGCTGAAGGCCAGCGGCAATTCCATCAGCGAAGGCATTGGTCAGGGACGCGTCACGGGCAACCTGGAGGGCGCACAGATCGACGACGGCTTTTCCATCGATGATCGTGACATGCTGGAGCAGTGCTTCACAGCCTTGCGTCGCGAGGGTCTTTTTCTGGGCGGCTCCAGCGGCATTAACATTGCCGGCGCCATGCAACTCGCGCGGGCGCTGGGTCCCGGCAAGACTATTGTCACGATCCTGTGTGATTCGGGCGCGCGCTACCAGTCCAAGCTGTACAACCCGGACTTCCTGCGCAGCAAGGGGTTTGCGCCACCGGACTGGCTCTGACGGCGGCCGTTTGGCCGCGGTGAACCTGGCCGCACCCTGTTACTGCGAGCACCTGGCAGGGCTTGGAGATCTCTGTTAGTCCAGTGCCCGCAACAGGTCCTGGGCCGCGGCGACGGCCCGTTCACAATCCGGGGCCGTGCGCGCCGCCGCCAGCGCCTGGCGCTTGCCGAGCTTGACGGCGTCGCGGCGACTGGTGGCCAACTGGTTCAGGCCCGCGCACGCGGCCAGCAGTTGCGTGTCCGCTGCGTTAAGCCGATCCGCACTCACCGTTGCATCGGCGGGCAAGTCCTCCAGCGTAAAGGCCAGCTCGTCGGCGACGCGGTTCTGTGCCCTGAACACGTGCTCAATGTAGCTGCGAAAGGCCGCGCCGCCGACCCGATAACGCTGGCCGTCAGCGCTCTGTACGCTGGCACAGCCGACCAGGGCCAGCGCACCAATCAAGCTCAGCATCCGATAGCCCAATGGGTCAGCTCCCCACCTGCCTTGGGCGCAATCTGTCATAAGTGCTCATGGGCCTCAACGGGCCGCCCCCTGTGCCATAATCAGCGCCCATAAGCTTAATAACGCTCGACGGGGGACGCATGGCCGTTCGTGCCGCGCCCATTACTGAACGCAGCCGCGACCTGGATGGTGCCATCGAGGCGGCCACGGCATGGCTGGAGCGCCAGCAGTCGCCCGACGGTTACTGGGTGGGCATGCTGGAGTCCAACTGCTGCATGGAGGCAGAGTGGTTGCTGGCCATGCACTATCTGGACTATGAGCATCCGCGTACCCGCAGCATCATCGACACCATTCTCAACGCCCAGCGGGAAGACGGCTCCTGGGAGATTTACTACCAGGCGCCTCAGGGTGACATCAATTCCACCGTGGAGTGCTATGCGGCGCTGAAAGCCCACGGTTATTCCGCGGACCATCCAGCGCTGGTCAAGGCACGGCAGTGGATATTCGAGCACGGCGGGCTGGGCGGCATTCGGGTATTCACCCGTTACTGGCTGGCGTTAATCGGCGAGTGGCCCTGGCAACACACGCCCAACATCCCGCCCGAGGTCATTGCCCTCCCCAAGTGGTTCCCCTTCAACATCTATAACTTTGCCTCCTGGGCCCGAGCCACCCTGGTGCCCATCGCCGTGCTGTCGGCGCGCCGGGCGGTGCGGCCGCTGCCCAAGACGCGGCGACTGGACGAGCTGTTTCCTGACGGACGTGACGCCGCGGACTACCAACTGCCGCGGCGGACCCGCTGGCTGTCCTGGCAGCGGTTTTTCCTGTTCTTCGACCGCTGCCTGCATCGCTACCAGCAACTCGGCGTGGCCAAGATCGGCCGCCAGACCGCCATCTCCCAGTGCCTGGAATGGATCGTCCGCCACCAGGATGCAGATGGTGCCTGGGGCGGCATTCAGCCGCCCTGGATTTACAGCCTGCTGGCTCTCAATACGGAAGGCTACACGCTGCAACATCCGGTCATGGCCAAGGGGCTGCAGGCGCTGGACAGCCATTGGTCCTACGAGCGCAACGGCAGCCTGCACATCCAGGCCAGCGAGTCCCCGGTGTGGGATACCTTGTTGGCGCTCTTCGCCATGCAGGACTGTCAGCAGGACTGGACGGCGCAGATGGACCGGGCGTTAGACTGGGTGTTGGACAAACAGGTCCTCACCCCGGGCGACTGGTGTCAGAAAGTGCCGGACGTGATGCCCGGCGGCTGGCCCTTTGAACGGGCCAACCTGCAGTATCCGGATGTGGATGACACGGCGGTAGCGCTGCTGGTTCTGGCACGTCTGCCTGAAGAGGTGCGCGGCCGCGCGCGGGTTCAGCAGGCCATTCGCCTGGCCGTCGCTTGGGTTATGGCCATGCAGTCCAGCAACGGAGGCTGGGCCGCATTCGACCGGAACAACGATCGGGCACTGCTGACCAAGATTCCCTTTTGTGATTTTGGCGAGGCGCTGGATCCGCCCTCTGCCGACGTCACGGCCCACGTCCTGGAAGCCTTTGCCCTGCTTGGCTACGACGCCACTCACCCGGCCATAGCCCGCGGCTATCGTTATCTGCGTGAACAGCAGGAGTCGGATGGCAGCTGGTTCGGCCGCTGGGGCGTCAATCACATCTACGGCACGGCCGCCGTATTGCCCGCGCTGAAAGCTCTGGGCGAGCCGATGAACGCCGATTACCTCATCCGAGCCGCTGACTGGCTGGTTGCCCATCAAAACAAGGACGGCGGCTGGGGCGAAAGCTGCGCCTCCTACATGGATGACAATTTCCGCGGCGTTGGTGAGAGCACCGCCTCGCAAACCGCTTGGGCGCTGATGGCTCTGTTGAGCGTTGACTCACGGGCTTACGACCCGCAGATCCTGGCCGGGCTGGATTACCTGCTTGACCGCCAGCGGGACGGCACCTGGGATGAGCCCCACTACACCGGCACCGGGTTTCCCGGCTACGGCTTCGGAGAGCGGATGGACCTGCGGGATAAGCAAACCCTGCAGCGGATCGCCCAGGGCGCCGAGCTGCAGCGTGGCTTCATGATCAACTACAACCTCTACCGCCACTACTTTCCGTTAATGGCCCTGGGCCGGGCCCGGGAGCGTTTTCGGCCGCTGAGCTCAGCCGAAGACCTGAGCTAGCGCCTGATCCAGATCAGCCTTCAGGTCGTCCACATGCTCCAGACCGACGGCGATGCGCACCGTGTTGTCTTTGATAGCGGCCCGCTGCAATTCCGCGTCATTCAAGTCATAGGCCCAATACAGCTTGACGGGCGCCACCAGGGATTCCGCTGAACCCAGGCTTGCCGCGGTGCTGAACAGCTCAAGCGCATCAATGAAGGCCCAGGTCTGATCCCTGTCACCGTCAACTTCAAAGGTCACCACGCCGCCGAAGTCGCTCATCTGCGCGCGGGCCAGTTCGTGGCCGGGATCGTCGGGCAAACCGGGATAGTAGACATTCGTGACGTGATCGTGGGCTTTGAGATGCTCAGCCAGGGCCAGCGCGCTGGCGCACTGCTGCCGATAGCGCAAATAGTAGGTCCGCATGCCGCGCAGGACGAGGTAAGACACGCCTGGATCCAGCACCGCGCCGAAGTTCCCCGCCAGGGGCCGCAGAGATTTAATGCGCGCCTTGCTGCCCAAGACGACCCCGCCCATGACGTCGCCATGACCGGACGCGTACTTGGTCAGGCTGTGGATAAAAAAATCAAAACCGTACTGGCCGTGGTTGTGGAAACCGGCAAACGTATTGTCCAGTGCGGTGATCACATCATGCTTTTTCGCCAGCCCCAGCAGCCTTTCCAGATCCGGGATGCACAGCATGGGATTCGTGGGTGACTCGACCAGCACCATCTTGGTCTCCGGCTGGGCGAAAGCGTTCTCCAGCGCCGCCGCGTCGTTCACCGATAGCAGGCTGTGGGTAATACCGAAACGAGGCAGAATCTCCCGCACCAGCGAGCGGGTGGGCTTGTAGGACTCGATGAACAGCACCAGGTTGTCGCCAGCGCTCAGGTTGCCCATGAGACAGGTGGTCACGGCGGCCATGCCCGACCCCACGGCCAGCCCGTCCTCCGTATCCTGCAGCTGGGCCGTGAGGTGCTCCAACTGTCGGGTGGTTGGATTGCCACCGCGGGTGTAAGCAAAACCCGCCTGGCGCCTGTCCGGTTGGAGGGATTCGGCGATGGTTGGATGGGTGAACTTCACCGAGCGGTAAACAGGCTGCACCACGGGCTCGTTACCCTCCGGTAACTTGATTCGCGGCGGATGATTGACCCGGGTCTCTTTTCTCATGACGTGTTTCAGCGCCCCTGCAGCACTCGGACCCTATCACCAACCTGCACCCGGCCCAAGCGGCGCGGGATCAGGTTCTGACCGAAGATCACCCCAGCGCTGTCACGTCGAAAGCCACGTAACGTGTTAAGCGGCTCGCCGTCAGGATCCTTGCGGGCCGTGGCTGGATCAATGGTCGTCATCAGGCAGCGGGTACAGGCCCAGGCCACCTCGAATTCCGCACCACCGATGCGAATCCGACGCCACTCATCCTCAGCGAAAGGTTTGTCGGCGCTGACCACCATGTTGGGCCGAAAGCGCTTCATGGTGACCGGCTTGGCCAGGCGGCCGTTCAACTCTGCCAGGGAGCCTTCCGACATCATGAGCACAGGGGCGCCATCGGCGAAGCTGACCTGATCACCGGGACGACCGCGGCCCGCCTTAAGCGGCCGTTCGTGCTGGCTGCCCATGAAGACCAGTTGCACGGAAAAACCCATGAATCTGGTGAACCAGGCGTTGATGTACTCGTCAGCCAACGTCGCAGGAAGCTCGCTGTCCCAGACCCGCACCCGGCGCTCCAGGCCCTCGCCCGGCGGGGGCGAAAGATCCAGGGGATCTGCATCGGGCGCCGTCACTCGCAGGCCGCGCGGCGTCGCGGCGACGTTCAGCAAGGCCATCCGGGGGTGCTGGCGCTGAGTGAGAAAACGACCCCGGGAATCCACCAGCATGTAACGTCGGTCACCGACCAGCCCTCTCGGCTCCACGGTCGCGGCCTCCACCGCCACCGGCCCACAGGACTTGATGGGATAAATCGTCAACTCGGTCAGCCGCATGTGATCAGGCTCCGGGCATCAACATATGCCCGGCTCGGCGTCTCAACGTCTTCGATGAGCAAAGTCCCGGGTGACGCGCCGGTGGATCCGCGGCTGCCGGACTAAACGCGAGCAAGCGCGGCGGAGAGATCAGCGATCAGATCCTCGGCGTCCTCCAGGCCCACGGAAAGACGCACCAGCCCGTCGGTAATACCTACGCGCTGACGCTCCGCCTCATCCACGTCCGCGTGCGTCATGGTGACGGGATGGGTGATCAGGGTTTCCACAGAGCCCAGATTCTCCGCCAGGGCGCACAACTGCACCGAATCCATCAACCGCTTGCCGGCGTCGACGCCGCCCGCCACCTCGAACCACAGCATGGCGCCGAAGCCGGACGCCTGGCGCTGGGCAAGCTCATGCTGAGAAAAGGATTCCAATCCGGGATAGGCCACCGCGCTGACCTTGGGATGGGCTTCCAGGAACTCGGCAATCGCCTGAGCATTGGCAGATTGTCGATCCATACGCACCGAGAGGGTCTTGCAGCCCTGCAGGGTGAGCCACGCCACCAGCGGCGACATGATCACCCCGGTCGCGTTCTGCACGAAACGAATTTTCTCGTCCAGCGCTGGCGTCGCCACGATCACCGCACCGCCCACCGTGGCATTGTGGCCATCGAAATATTTAGTGGTGCTATGCACGACAATGTCCGCACCCAGCTCGATGGGTCGCTGGTAATAGGGGGTGAGGAACGTGTTGTCCACCGCGTGGGGCACGCCAGCGTCCCGCGCGATCGCCGAGATCGCCGCGATGTCCGTCAGCTTCAAGGTCGGATTGGCCGGTGTTTCGGTCAGGATCAGCCGGGTGTTGTCCCGCACCGCGGCGCGCACGGCATCGGGATCCGACGTATCCGCGAAGGTGAACTCCACCCCGAACCGGCTGTAAATCGTGGTGGCCAGACGGTAGGTACCGCCATAAGCGACGTCGGAAATTACGGCATGATCGCCGGCATTCAGGCAAGCTTGCATGACCGCCTGGATCGCCGCCATGCCCGTACCGTAGCAGCTGCAATCGTGGCCGTTTTCCAGAATGGCCAGCTTTTCCTCCAGGCTACGCACGGTGGGATTCGCCGACCGTGAGTAGGAATAGCCCTTCTCCATGTACTGATCCACCGAGGGCTGGACATAGGTCGTCGTCTGATAGATCGGTGTCAGGATCGCGCCCGTTTCCGGATCCGGCCGCACGCCGGCATGAATCTGTTTAGTGGAAAAACCCATCGAATCAAAGGCTCCGCTGGCCATCCGCTGGACAGGCCATCATACCGAAAAGGCGTACCACGGCCGAGATGATGCGCCACACGGCATCGCTCGCGCCGTTGATCAGCAGCCGGGACTTTCTCAAGCCGCGTAACCCATGATGGCCTTCGCCTCGAGAAACTCCTCGATGCCGTAGCTGCCCCATTCGCGACCATTGCCGGACTGCTTGTAGCCGCCGAAGGGCGCATGGAAGTCGGTGTCGGCACCGTTGAGATGCACCATACCCACGCGCAGCTGGGCAGCCACGGCCCGGGCGTGATCCAGATCGCCCGATGACACGTAGCCGGACAAGCCGTACGGGGTATCGTTGGCTATGGCGATGGCCTCTGCCTCGCCGTCGTAGGGCATGATGGCCAGCACCGGCCCGAAGATTTCCTCCCGGGCAATAGTCATATCGTTGGTCACATCGGCAAACACCGTCGGTTGCACGTAGTAACCTGCATTCAGACCCGGGGGGCGGCCCGGACCACCGGTGACCAGCTGAGCGCCCTCCTTGATGCCCGCCTCGATGAGGGTCTGGATCTTATTGAACTGGGTTTCGCTGACCACGGGCCCCAGACGGGTCCCGGGATCTCGGGGATCGCCCACTGGGATGGCCTCGGCGGCTGCCTTGGCAATGGCGATCGCTTCGGCCTGTCGCGCCCGGGGTACAAGCATGCGCGTGGGGGCGTTGCAGGACTGGCCGGTATTGCTCATGCAACCCAGCACGCCGCCGCGAACTGCGCTCTCGAGATCCGCATCCTCCAGGATGATATTGGGCGACTTGCCCCCCAACTCCTGAGCCACCCGTTTGACCGTGTCCGCGGCTGCCTTGGCGACCAGCACCCCGGCCCGGGTGGAGCCCGTGAACGACACCATGTCGATATCGGGATGGGCGGATAAGGGGGCGCCGATGCCCGGGCCATCGCCGTTCACCATGTTGTAGACCCCCGCCGGCACGCCGGCCTCGTCCAGCACCTCGGTCCAGACATAGGCCGATAACGGCGCGATCTCGCTGGGCTTTAACACCATGGTGCAACCGGCGGCAAGAGCCGGCGCCACCTTGCAGGCGATCTGGTTGATAGGCCAGTTCCAGGGCGTGATAAAACCGCACACACCCACCGGCTCGCGGACGATCCGGGTCCCGCCCAGATCCTGCTCAAGCTTGAGCGCCTTGAGGGCTTCAATGGTGACCTTGAGATGGCCAGTGCCACAAGCCGCCTGGTTGGTTCTCGCAAATTTAAGGGGCGCACCCATCTCATCCGAGATCGCCGTGGCGATATCCTCATAGCGCTTGTCATAGACAGCCAGAATGCTTTCCAGCAATTCCAGCCGCTGTTCGCGGCGAGTGGCTGCATAAGCCGGAAATGCCGCCTTGGCGGCCGCCACGGCGCGGTTCAAATCCGCCGTGCTGCCCAGGGAGATTTCCCCGATGGGCTGCTCGGTTGCCGGGTTGATGACCGGGAAGTCCCGGGCCACCGCGGGATCGACCCACTGACCGTTAATATAGAACTGCTTGCAGGTGTACATGATGTCGTTGCCTTGCCTCTGATCCCCGTGGTCACTCGCGGCACAGGTGGATTACCCGCCGGGGCGCCGCCGCGCCGCCGGGCTCATTGTATGCCAACCGCCCAACCCGGCGCGGCCGCAAATTGCTCCGACTGCGGGCTTCTGCTAGAACGACCGTTCCGCCCAGTCCCCATGAGGAGCCTTAGTGTCCCACGACGACCAAGACATCGCCCAAATTCGCGAGGCGGTGGTCCAAGTCTGCGCCGATTTTCCCGGCGAATACTGGCGTGAACTGGATGCAGAGCGCCGCTATCCGGCCGACTTTGTCAAAGCGCTCACCCAGGCGGGCTTTCTGGGAGCACTGATTCCCGAGGAGTACGGCGGCAGCGGACTGGGCCTGACAGCGGCCTGTGCCATTCTGGAGGAGATTCAGCGGGCCGGCTGTAACGGCGGCGCCTGCCACGCCCAGATGTACACCATGGGCACCCTGCTGCGGCACGGCAGCGCGGCCCAGAAAGCCCAGTGGCTGCCCGCCGTGGCCAGTGGCGAGATCCGCCTGCAGGCCTTCGGTGTCACCGAACCCACCAGCGGCACCGATACCTTAAGCCTGCGCACCACCGCCGTGCGGGACGGTTCCAGCTATGTGGTCAACGGCCAGAAGATCTGGACATCCCGCGCCGAGTACTCGGATCTGATGGTCCTGCTGGCACGTACCACGCCCAAGGATCAGGTCGCCAAACGCACGGACGGGTTGTCCGTATTCCTGCTGGACATGCGCGAAGCGGTCGGTCAAGGGCTGACCATCCGGCCCATCCGCACCATGATGAACCACGCCACCACCGAGGTGTTTTTTGATGATGTACGCGTGCCCGCGGAGAACCTGATCGGCGAGGAAGGCAAGGGGTTCCGCTACATCCTGGATGGCATGAACTCCGAACGCACGCTCATCGCCGCTGAGTGTATAGGTGACGGCCGCTGGTTCGTGGAAAAAGCGTCCGCCTACGCCCGGGAGCGGGCAGTGTTCGGCCGGCCCATCGGCCAGAATCAGGGCGTGCAGTTCCCTATCGCCAGAGCCTACGCCCAGATCGAGGCCGCCAATCTCATGGTGACCGAGGCGGCACGGAAGTTCGACCAGGGCTTGAGCATCGGCCGGGAGGCCAACATGGCCAAGCTGCTGGCCTCGGAGGCTTCCTGGGCGGCGGCGGAGGCCTGCGTGCAGACTTTTGGCGGTTACGGCTTCGCGGAGGAGTACGATGTGGAACGCAAGTTCCGGGAGAATCGTCTCTATCAAGTCGCGCCAGTGTCCACCAATTTGATCTTGAGCTACCTGGCCGAACACGTGCTCAAGATGCCCCGCTCCTACTAGGTGCTCACATGGACCTGGAACTGAACGGCAACGTGGCCCTGGTCACCGGCGCCAGCCGCGGCCTGGGCGCCGCCAGCGCTCGAGCTCTGGCGGCTGAAGGTGCTGACCTGTTTCTCACCGGCCGGGAGGAGACGCTGTTAGCGGATCTGGCGGAGGAACTCAGCAGCGCTGGCGCAGAAGTGATGTTCAAAGCCGCCGATCTCACCGAACCGGACGCTGCGGCAGGCATCGCCGCGGAGGCGTTGGGGCATTTTTCCCGCATCGACATTCTGGTGAATTCCGCCGGCTCCTCCCAGGGCGGGGTATTCTGGGAGATCCCGGACCAGGTCTGGGAAGACAGTCTGGCCCTTAAATTCATGGGCACCATGCGCATGATCCGCGCCGTTCTGCCCGCCATGCGCAACCAGCGCTATGGCCGCATCGTCACCGTGGTGGGGAACACAGGCAAACAGCCCGGTCCGCGATTGCTCCCCGGCTCCACAGCCAACGCAGCACTGCTCGCGCTCACCCGGGGTCTGGCTACCGAAGTGGCTCCAGAGGGCATCACGCTGAACGCCGTCAACCCGGGGCCGACTCGCACTGAGCGCTGGACCAACATGATGGCCAGCTTCGCCCAGAGCAGCGGCACCACGCCAGCCCAGGTGGAGCAGACCTTTATGGATCAAGTTCCCGCCGGGCGCCTGGGTGAGCCGGAGGAGATGGGGCGGATCGTCGCGTTCCTGGCGTCGAAGCAGGCCGGGCACATCACCGGCACGTCCATCACCGCCGACGGTGGCGCCACCCAGGCGCTGGCCTGAGGCCCAAACCATGCTCATTCAAGCCGTCGGCATCGTGGTGCTGATCCTTGGTGTGGTGCTGGAGATCTTTGGTGTCGGCTCGGAGGAAAGCTTCGGCACCATCATCGCGGTGATCGGCATCGCGCTGTTCGTGTTCGGGATGACCCAGAGGAAACAAACCTAGGAGCCCATCGGGTTCCTGTCAGCCCCCGCATGCGCGGTCACCAAAATCACGCTCAAGGGGATGCGCCGCATCCCCTGAGTGCGCCCGGCGCGCGCTCTAGCCGAACATGAAATAGCAAATCGTCGATACCAGAACGACCCCAAGCAGATTGAGAGAAAACCCCTCCCGGGCCATCTGTTTCACTGTGAACTGCTGCGAACCAAAGATCACCGCATTGGGTCCGGTAGCCACCGGCAGCATGAAGGCAAAGCTGGCGCTGATGGTGGCCGGCACCATGATCAGCTTGGGATCGATATTGGCGCTTAAAGCGGCCGCGGCCAGGATTGGCATCAGCAGCGTGCTGGTGGCGGTGTTGCTGGTGACCTCGGTGAGAAAAGTCACCGTCAAGCATGTCAAGCCGATCAGCAACAGCAACGGCAGCGTGCCAAACGTCGCCAGCGCCGAGCCCAGCGACACACTCAACCCGGAACTGACGAAGGCCTTGGCAATGGTGATGCCGGCGCCGAACAGAATCAGAATACCCCAGGGAATTTTGCTCGCCGTCTCCCAATCCAGTAACCGCTCACCGTGGCCGTTGGGGACGATGAACATCACCACCACTGCCGCCAGGGCCACGCTGGCATCATTGGCAGTGGTCAAACCGAGCAGCTCGCTCCAGCCGCCGAAGGGCTCACGGCGCGTCATCCAGAGCACGGCGGTGACGGCGAACACCGTTAAGGTTCGGATTTCCTCGGTGCGCCACGCACCTACGGGGGGCAGATCAATCGGCTCGGCTTTCTGCATGCCGCGCGTCAGCCACAGCCCGACCACCGGCACCATGAGCACCACCACCGGCAGCGCCCAGGACATCCACTCGAGGAACGTGGGTTCGATCCCCGTGTTCTCCGCATACACGCGCATGAACACCAGATTCGGCGGCGTGCCGATCGGCGTTCCCACGCCGCCAACACTGGCGGCATAGGCTACGCCCAGCAGCAGACTGATTGTCAGCCGCGGATCGCGCACTTTCTCCAGCACAGCCATCACGATGGGCAGCAGCATCAGCGTGGTAGCGGTGTTGGAGATCCACATGCTTAATACCGCGGCTGCCGCCATGAAGCCGAAGACCAGCCGCCGGCCGCCCGCACCCCCGAATAGCGACACCATGTTCAACGCCAGGCGCCGGTGGGCACCGCTCTTGGCCATGGCGGTGGACAAGATAAAGCCGCCCAGCAGCAGAAGGACCAGGGGACTGCCGTAGGACTCCCCGACCTCCTCAGGTGTCAGGACGCCCACAGCGGGCAGCACGGCGATGGGAATGAGCGAGGTTGCCGGAATGGGAATAGGTTCGAAAATCCACCAGGACGCGCAGAGCACCGTAATCCCCGCCGTCCAGGCCACGTCGGCAGCAAAGCCGGCCCGCACCAGAACCCACCCCATCACCAGGGCCAGCGCAGGACCTGCAAACAGCATGAACGTGCGCATGGGCTAGTGTCCGGCGACCCGGCGCGTACCTTCCCAGTACTTCTCGCGCAGTTTGAACTTCTGTAGCTTGCCCGTCGCGGTGCGCGGCAACTCGGCAATGAACTCCACCGACGTGGGGCACTTGAAGTGGGCCATGTTATCGCGGCAGAACTGGATCACGTCCTGCTCGGTGGCCGCACTCCCGGCACGCAGCACCACCAGCGCCTTGGGCGTTTCGCCCCATTTCTCGTGGGGCACGCCGATCACGGCGCATTCCATGACGGCCTCGTGACGATAAAGCACGTCTTCGATGTCCGGCGAGCTGATGTTCTCGCCGCCGGAAATGATCACATCCTTCTTGCGATCCACGATATGGACGTTCTCGAACTCATCCCATACCGCCAGATCGCCGGTGTGAAAGTAACCATCGTAGATCGCCTCGTCGGTCTGGTCAGGCTGCTCCCAGTAGCCCTTGAAGACCACGTTGGACCGGGCGCAGAT
>JBFFHS010000023.1:0-46918 GCA_041556855.1 Gammaproteobacteria bacterium | reverse complement strand
GCTTGCGCGTCAGGGCGCCTTCCGCCAGCGCCTGGTTCAGCAGAATCTTCAGGTTGACCTCGCGGTCCGAGCAGTCTACGCCCGCCGAATTGTCGATGAAGTCGGTGTTCAGCCGGCCGCCGACCAGGGCGTACTCGATGCGCGCCCGCTGGGTGAGTCCCAGGTTGCCGCCCTCGCCGATGACTTTACAGCGCAACTCGCTACCGTTAACGCGCACGTTGTCGTTGGCCCGATCACCTGCATCCGCGTCCGCTTCGCGGCGCGACTTCACATAGGTGCCAATGCCGCCATTCCACAGCAGGTCCACCTCCATGCGCAGAATCGCGCGAACGATCTCGGGCGGCGTAGCGGCTTCCTCCGCCAGCCCCAGCATGGCCTGGGCATCGGGATGCAGGCGAATGGATTTGACCTGGCGCGAGTAGACGCCGCCGCCGGCGGACAGGGACTCTGGGTCGTAGTCATCCCAGCCTGAGCGCGGCAAGGCAAACAAGCGCTGTCGCTCCTTGAAACTCACAGCCGGGTCCGGATCCGGATCGAGAAAAATGTGCTGATGATTGAAAGCGGCTTGGAGGCGAATGTGGGGGGAGAGCAGCATGCCGTTGCCGAAGACGTCGCCGCTCATGTCGCCGATGCCCGCCACCGTGAAGTCCTGGGCCTGGATATCCAGGCCGAGTTCGCGGAAATGGCGCTTCACCGCCTCCCAGGCGCCGCGAGCCGTGATACCCATCTTCTTGTGGTCGTAGCCCGCGGAACCGCCTGAGGCGAATGCGTCTCCCAGCCAGAAGTCGTATTCCGCCGCCACCTGGTTGGCCATATCAGAGAACGTGGCCGTCCCCTTGTCCGCAGCGACCACCAGGTAGGGATCATGGCCATCCCGGCAGCGCACCCGGGGCGGCGTCTGCACCTCGCCGGAGACAATGTTGTCGGTCACGTCCAGCAGCCCGCGGATAAAGGTGCGATAACAGGATTGCACCTCCTGCTGCAGTGCCTCGCCGCCCGCCTCGGGCAGCTGTTTGCAGACAAAGCCGCCCTTGGCGCCGTTGGGCACGATGACCGCGTTTTTCACCTGCTGGGCTTTCATCAGGCCGAGGACTTCCGTGCGAAAGTCCTCCCGGCGATCAGACCAGCGCAGCCCGCCCCGGGCGATTGGTCCACCGCGCAGATGCACGCCCTCTACCCGTGGCGAATAGACAAAGATTTCGAAGGTCGGCCGCGGTGGAGGTAGCTCGGGAATGTGCGCTGGATCCAGCTTGCAGGAGAAATAGGGCTTGGGCTCGCCATCCGGACCGGCCTGAAAGAAGTTGGTGCGCAGGGTGGCCTTTACGACGGCGATAAAGGCTCGCAGGATGCGGTCCTCATCCAGATTGGAGACCGCCTCCAGCAGCAGGCCGAGTTGCTTGGTCGCGCGCGCATCCTGGTGCTTGCGCGCGGCGGGCTGCATGTCCGGGTCGAAGCGGGCCTTGAACAGCTGGATCAGATTGCCATACAGCCCGGGATGGCGGCCCAGCACTTCCTGCATATAGGCCTGGGAGTAGGGCATCCCTGTTTGCACCAGGTATTTGCAGTAGGCTCGCAGCAGCGCCGCGTCGCGCCAGTCTATCGGCGCGGCCAGCAGGAAGCTGTTGAAGCCGTCGTCCTCGGCCGCGCCGTTAAGCGTGCGGCGGAAGCAGTCTTGAAAGCGCTGCGCCAGGGCCGTGGGGTCCAACTCTGCGCCGCCTCGGATCGCTAGCTCGAAATCCTGAATCCAGAGAGCCTCAGCGCCCGTGCCACGCAGCCGATAGGGTCGTTCGCTGATCACGTCCAGACCCATGTTCTCCAGCATGGGCAGGACTTGCGAGAGCGGGAGTGGGGCTTCCCGGCAGAACACCTTGAAACGCAGGTGGTTTGCCGCAGCGTCCGGGGGGCGATAAAGGCTTAGCTGCAGGTCGACAGTGCCATCGGCTAGTTCCGCGAGGCGTTGAATATCGTAGCTGGCCTGGTGGGGACTCACGTCTTCCTGATAGGCGGCCGGGAAGGATGGGGCGAAGCGCCGGTGCAGTTTCAGGCCCACGTCCTCGGGCAGGCGTTCTACCATCGTCTCGCGCAGCCGATCCGCCCACGTGTGGACCACGTCGATCAGGTGCTGCTCGACGCTGGCCACGTTGATTCGTCGCTGCCGCCCAGCAGTGGTGCGCACAATGATATGCAGGCGCGCCAGAACCGCTTCGGACAGCGTGACCTGGGAGTCGACCGAATCCCCATGAAGATCTTCCATGAGAATCCGCTCGATCTTGTGACGGACGTTGGTGTTGTACTTGTCCCGAGGCACGAACAGCAGGCAGGAGTAGAAGCGTCGGAATGCATCGCGCCGCATGAACAGCTTGATCTGCTGGCGGTCCTGCAGGTTCAGGATACCGATACTGATGCGGGTCAGGTCGTCGATGGTGCTTTGGAACAACTCCTCTCGCGGGAAATCGTTGAGGATGTGCTGCAGCGCCTTTCCCCGATGACTGCGGGGATCTACGCCGCTTTGCTGCACGACTTTGTTGACCTTCAAGCGCACCAGAGGGATGTCCTGGGGATTGGCGCTATAGGCAATAGACGTGAGCAGACCGAGGAACCGCCTCTCCGCAACCGCACGGCCGCTGTCATCGAACACTTTGACGCCGATGTAGTCCAGGCGGGCGGGCCGGTGCACGGTCGAACGGGTGTTGGCCTTGGTCAGGATCAGTGCTTCCCTGGAGCGGGCCTGCTTGCGCATCTCGCTGGTCAGCACCATAGGGGTCGCCGGGGCGCCCGTCTCACGCAGAATCCCCAGGCCGGTGTCGGGCACGGGTTCCAGGCGGTCTTCCCTGGTGCCGCGGACCAGGCGGTATTCCCGATAGCCCAACAGCGTGAAGTGGTCATCGGCCAGCCAATCCAGCAGGGCGCAGGACTCTTCGAGAATTCCATCATGCGGCGGTGCGTTGTAGCGCAATTCGCTACTCGCCGAACGCAGCCGCGCCACCATGGTCTGCCAGTCCTCCACGGCGGCGCGCACATCGCCCAGCACGGCATGGAGGGTGCGCTCGATCTCTGCAAGGATTTCCGGATCCGTTTCCCGGGTAATTTCCAGGTGGATGCAGGATTCCACCAGGGCTGCCGCCTCACCATTGCCAGCCAGCCCTTTGAGCCGACCGGCCGGTGCGCGCAGCACGCGCAGCAGAGGGTGGATGGTCAGATGAATGCCGTGCCCCAGACGGTTCAGGGCCATGGATACAGAGTCCACCAGAAACGGCATGTCGTCGTTGATCACATCAACGATGGTGTGAGCCGAAGTCCAGCCGTCGCGGTCGACCGTGGGGTTGAACACGCGAATCCGAGGTTCGCCCCGTCGGCGCGTCGCGCCGAGTTCCATGTGGCCCAGCGCTGCTGCCGCAAGCGCTCCGGAATCCCGCGCCGCCAGGTCTTCTATGGCGGCATCGGCGTAGTACTGGTGAATAAGCTTACCCACGTCCAGGTCGAGCCGCGTCTTCAGCGTCCGTGCCCGGGCGGCAATCACTTCGAGCCGCTCGTCGCGGGTGTCGGTGCTGCGGCGCCGGGGTGAGGCGGCAACGTCTCGGGAGGCTTTAGGGGCTTTGCTGGCCATGTTGGGGAGTGAAAACGCGTTGCCCCGTCGTGGGGTGGTTAGGGTGCGGATTCCGACAAGGGATGATGTTGCATCGTCTTGCCGCTCAGTCCTGTGAAAGGCGTCGCAGAAGATTCAATCGGGTGCCCGCAGATCGGCGATGAGCGCGGCCAGAAACCGACAGGCCTGGCCGCCGTTAACGCAACGATGGTCAAAGGACAGGGATAGGGGAATACGCGGGTGAACCTCAATGCCACCCAGCACCGCGACCACGTCGTGCTGCAGGGCGCCCGCGCCCAGAATGGCCACGGAAGGTGGCACCATGATCGGGGTCGCGTAGCGGCCCGCCAGCATGCCGAAATTGGACAGGGTGAAGGTGTGATTCAGCAACTGTGAGGGTTCCAGCCGCCGCTCGCGGGTAGCCGCTTTCAGCTCGCTAACCTCCGTGCGCAACTGCTTCAGAGATTTGCCGGGCACGTCGCGGATGACCGGCGTCATCAGGCCCTCGGGCGCATCCACGGCCAGGGCCACGTCCACGCGGGCGACGATCTCGTGGCGCATCTGCTCGGTGTGGAAAAAGCCGTTCAACGCCGGTTCGGCGCTGACGCCCACGGCGATGGCCCGCAGCAGACGCGGCGTAATGTTGCTCGTGCCACGCCAGTGGTTGATGTCGGCATCATCGAAGACGGTGCACAAGGCGACCTCATCGCGCGCAGCGGACATGCTCTGGGCCATGGATCGGGTGGGTCCGCGCAGCCGATCCCCGCTCGCCGCAGCGCGGCCCATGGGCGCCCGCGCCGCTGCCATGGCGTAGCTACGCACGTCGTCGGGCAGGACCTGGCCGTGGCGGCCGGTGGGCGTGACCACGCTGAGATCCACACCAAGACGCTTGGCCAGTGCCCGCACCGCCGGCGCTGCTTTAGGGCGCGCCGGTCGCGCGGAACGGGTGCCGCCAGGGACGGCAGTGCGCTGGACGCGTTCCTCGCTGACGGGCATGGCACCCACCACCGTGCCTTCGTCACGGGGCCGCTCGGCAGGGGCGGCCGGCGCTGGCGCCGCTTCTACGGCTGGGGCAACAGCCGGCGGCGCAGAGTCCAAGGCCGGCCCTGGCGCGCGCGCCCCGCTGCCGTCGGTTACGTCCAGCAGCGGCGCGCCAATGGCCACGATGTCGCCTTCCCGCACGTGCAGCTGACTCACCACGCCGTCAAAGGGTGACGGGACCTCCACGACAGCCTTGGCCGTTTCTACCGCGACCAGAGGTTCGTCCACGCGGATCTTCTCGCCCGGTTTCACATGCCAGGTGATGATCTCCGCCTCCTGCAGGCCCTCGCCAAGATCCGGCAGGGTAAATGTCTGTCGCGACATTACTCCTCCACAGTCCGTTTCACGCTGTCAATGATGCGCGCCACGCTGGGCATGTAGTCCATTTCCAGGCGGTATAACGGCATCACCGTATCGTAGCCGGTCACCCGCTGGATCGGTGCCTGCAGATCATATAGACCCTGCTCGGCCACGGTGGCGGCGATCTCAGCGCCCACCCCACAGTTGCGCGCCGCTTCGTGGACGATCACCAGGCGTCCGGTACGGGCCACGGAAGCCAGGATGGTGGCGGTGTCCGGCGGGCTGATGGTAGCCAGATCGATGACTTCACACTCAATGCCGTCAGCGGCCAGGTGCGTGGCCGCCTGCAGTGTCTCGTAGGTCATGGCTCCCCAGGTGACCATGGTGACATCGCTGCCTTCCCGCAGGATATAGGCGCAGTCCAGCGGCAGGGCCTCGCCATCGTCCTGCACCTGTTCCTTCTGCAGCCGGTAAATGCGTTTGGGCTCGAGGAACACGACCGGATCGGGATTGCGAATGGCGGCCAACAGCAGGCCATAGGCTTGAGCCGGCGACGACGGGATAACCACCCGCAGGCCGGGGGTGTGCGCGAACAGGGCTTCGGTACTCTCTGAATGATGTTCCGGGGCGTGAATGCCGCCGCCATAGGGTGCCCGCAGCACGAGCGGGCAGCTCATACGGCCTCGGGTTCGATAGCGCATGCGGGATGCGTGGCTGAGTATCTGATCTAACGCCGGGTAGATGAACCCCATGAATTGGATTTCCGCAACCGGTCTCAGGCCCATGGCGGACAGACCCACGGAAATGCCGGCGATCATCGCCTCCGCCAGAGGCGTGTCCTGTACCCGACTCGTGCCGAAGCGCTGTTGCAGGCCCGCAGTGGCGCGGAATACGCCGCCGTTGACGCCCACGTCTTCGCCGAGCACCAGAACGCGGTCGTCGTGTTCCAATTCCCAGGCCAGCGCCAGGGTCACCGCTTCAATCAGCGTGACTTCAGCCATGCTCGTCTGAGTTTTTGCCGGCGTAGCGCTGGGCGATGGCCCGTTGCTGTCGGAGCCGATCAGTGGGCTGCTCGAACAGATACTCAAACATGCTGTCAACGGCCTGGGGGCGCCGGTTGATGTAGGCCTCTACGGCTGCATCGATTCTGTTGACGCATTCTTCTTTCAGGGTTTCCTCCTGAGCCTCGGTCCACGCCCCAATGTTGATCAGATAGGTGCGCAACCGTTCCAGGGGCTCCAGCTCCCAGGCCTGCTGGACTTCTTCATCGCTGCGGTAGCGGCGCGCATCATCAGCCGTGGTGTGATCGCTGAGCCGGTAGGTCACCGCTTCAATAAGTGACGGGCCGTCACCGCGCCGGGCCCGGTCCAGGGCGCGTTGGGTCCAGTGGCGCACCGCAATCACGTCGTTACCGTCGACCTGAATACCCGGAATGCCGGCGGCGATGGCCTTCTGCGCCAGCGTCTCGGTAGCCGTTTGGGCTGAGATGGGTACCGAGATGGCCCATTTGTTATTGACGACGACAAATACGGCCGGCAGCTGCTTCACACCGGCCAGGTTGATCGCTTCATAAAACGCGCCTTCCGACGTGCCGCCATCGCCGATCATGCCGACCGCGCAGCGATCTTCACCCCGGTATTGGAACGCCATGGCGGCGCCCGCGGCGTGCAGGCACTGGGTTGCGATGGGGATGCACACCGGGAAATCCTGGCTGGGGCCGGACCAGTTCGAGCCGCGCTCGTCGCCGCCCCAGTACAACAGCACTTCTTCCATGGTGACCCCGCGCCACAGCACCGTGCCCGTTTCCCTGTAGCTTATGGCCAGCGAGTCCCGTTCGGTCATGGCGGCGGCGACGCCGATGTGGGCGGCCTCATGGCCCAGGCAGGAAGGATAGGTGCCCAGCTTGCCGGTGCGCTGCAGATTGATGGCTTTGCCGTCAAAGATGCGCGTCAGCGCCATCATGCGATACATGCGAATCAGCTCATCCACATCCTCGGCAAAATCCGGTAGCGGCTGGGTGGCGGCACCGTCCGGTGCCAGATATTGGCTGAACTGGATATCGAATTGTGCGGTGATCTCCAAGGAAGCCCCAAAATCTTATCAAGATCAATGAGATAGGCTGATTTAGCTGCTTGGCCACGGTGCGGCGGATAGGAGTATACCTGATCGCTGCGGACTCCCTGGATCGCGCAGACGGGTTAAGATGCTGCCGGGACCTATTGAGCGTGGATCGAGTTTGCAACATGGCCGGCACGGCAAGCACCAATAAGCGGGAACTGGAACAGGGCATCGTCACCGACCTGAGCCAGGGTGAAACCTACGACAGCTATCTGCAGTTGGAACGCCTGCTGGGCGCCCAGCAGCCCCTGACGGATCCGCCGCACCACGATGAGATGATGTTCATCATTCAGCATCAGGTCGCCGAGCTGTGGTTCAAACTGGTGCTGCACGAACTGGACGCTGCTATGCAGGATCTGCGCGACGGGGAGTTAGCTCACAGCATCAAGATTCTGGGGCGCATCAAGGCAGTGCAGACCCAGTTGACTAACCAGTGGGAGGTGCTGAGCACCTTAACGCCGAGTGAGTATGCTCAATTCCGTCGAGTGCTCGGCCGCGCTTCGGGATTTCAGTCGCCCCAATACCGCATCCTGGAATTCAAGCTGGGTAATAAGAATCGGGATATGCTGCCCATCTTTCGCCATCATCTGGAGTACTACCGCTGGCTGAAACGCGCTCTGGCAGCGCCCAGCATCTACGACGAGTTCCTGCGTCATTTGTATCGCATGGGTCACCGGGTGCCCCTGGAGCGGGTGGAGCGCGACTGGACCGAACCATACGAGGCGCATCCCCAGGTGGTGGAGGTTTTCCGGACGATCTACGAGCATCCCGATCAGCACTGGGCTGCCTACGAGGTGAGCGAGAATCTGGTCGATATCGAGATCAACTTTCAGGCCTGGCGGTTCAAGCATATGAAGACCGTGGAGAGAATTATCGGCTTCAAGCAGGGGACCGGCGGCTCATCGGGTGTTGCTTTCCTGAAGCGGGCGCTGGACGTGGCCTTTTTTCCGGAGCTTTTCCAGGTCCGCACCGCTGTCGATCTGGACTAGCAGCGCGGCGCGCCGCTGCGTGCTCAGGGCAGGTGGGGCGAGGCCAGATAGCTATGGGCCTGCATTTCCTGCAGTCGGGACACGGTGCGCAGGAACTCATGGCGCAGCCGCTTCCCCGTATACAGGTCCTTGAGGTCTACCGCAGCTGACAGCGCCATCTTGACGCGGCGATCATACAACTCGTCAATGAGGGCGATGAAGCGGCGGGCCTGGTTCTCCCTGGTGCCGTCCAGCTGGGGGACGTTCGACACCAGAACCGTCTGATAGCAGCGTGCCAACTCCACGTAGTCGCTTTGACTGCGCGGCCCAGCGCAGATCTGGGGAAAGTCAAACCACACGACCCCGTCGGCGCGACGGCGCGTGGGTATGGCCCGGCCGAGAATATGAATCGGCGTATCGGCGTGGCCGGCATCAGGGGCGATTGCCTCGAAATAGTCGGCCAGATGGCTATCCGCCTCCTCCCCCAGGGGATGCTGGTAGAGCGTGGCGCGTTCCAGCACGCGGAGGCGATAGTCGACAGGGCCGTCCACGGCAACGACCTCAGTGTGCGCCTTGAGTTGATCGATCGCCGGGAGGAAGCGTTGCCGCTGCAGACCGCCGGCGTAGAGCTCATCGGGCTGGAGGTTCGACGTCGCCACCAGCGCCACGTCCCGTGCGAACAGCTCAGCAAACAGGGTGCCGAGCAACATGGCGTCGGCAATGTCGGACACGAACAACTCGTCAAAGCACACAACGTCGGCGCGGGCGGCAAAATTGTCCGCCACGATCTTGAGGGGATCGGCCACATCCTTGAGCGGCTTGAGCTGCTGGTGGACTTCGAGCATGAAGCGATGAAAGTGCAGGCGCAGTTTGCGTTCATGGGCTAAGGCGTCGAAGAACAGATCCATGAGGAAAGTTTTGCCGCGACCGACGCCGCCCCACAGATATACCCCGCGCGGCGGGTTCATTGGCGCAGAACTTCGCAAGCGTCGCCACCAACGTTGCCGCCGGCGAGCCCGTTCGGTCAGTTCACGGCCCAGCCGATCCAGAGCCGCCAGGGCCGCCTGCTGTGCGGGATCCGGCGCTATCGACGCCTGCTGCAAACACTGCTGATAGCGCTCGGTGACGCTCGTCACGATGCCGGCTCGAGGCTGGGGCAGGAGGCGTTCACGGGCAGGTTGGGGTCCCCGGCTGCGGAAGGGCGTGATGCTACAATGTTTGCGTAGATTGCACATCGATTGGGAAGGTCAATGGAACGAGAATCCATGGAGTTCGATGTGGTGGTGGTCGGTGCCGGACCCGCGGGTCTGGCAGCCGCCTGCCGACTGCGTCAGTTGGCTCAAACGGACGGAGCTGACCTTAGTGTGTGCGTGGTTGAAAAGGGCTCGGAAATTGGTGCCCACATTCTTTCCGGTGCCGTGTTTGAAAGTCGGCCCCTGGATGAGTTGTTTCCCGACTGGCGAGAGCGCGGTGCCCCGGTCAAGACGGCCGTCGGCGGCGATATCTTTCACTGGCTGACCAGCGCCACCGGCGGCGCGCAGGTTCCCAACCTGTTTATCCCGGCGCCCATGCACAACGAAGGCAACTACATCATCAGCCTCGGCCAACTCTGCAGCTGGCTGGGCGAGCAGGCCGAGAGTCTGGGCTGCGATCTTTTCCCGGGTTTTGCTGCCACCGAAGTGCTCTATGATGACGTTGGCGCGGTGCGTGGCATTGCCACCGGCGACATGGGCGTGGGCGCTGATCATCAGCACAAGGGCACGTTCCAGCCCGGCTATGAGCTGCTGGCCAAGTACGTGGTGTTCGCTGAAGGCTGCCGCGGCAGCCTCGGTAAGCAGCTGGAGCAGCGCTACGAGCTGCGCCGCGACAGCGATCCCCAACACTACGGGATCGGTTTCAAAGAGGTGTGGACCGTCGCGCCCGATCTGCACGAAGAAGGTCGCGTTGTGCATACCCTCGGCTGGCCCTTGGACAACCATACCGAGGGCGGCGGCTTTCTCTATCATGCCGCGGACAACCAGGTTTATCTGGGCTTTGTCATCGCCCTCAACTACAGCAATCCCCATCTGAGTCCATTTGATGAGTTCCAGCGCTGGAAGACTCACCCGCGGATCCGCGCCGTGCTCGAGGGGGGTAAGCGGGTCGGCTACGGAGCCCGGGCTCTGAATAAGGGCGGCCTGCAGTCGCTACCCAAGCTCACCATGCCCGGGGGGCTGCTGGTGGGGTGCGAGGCGGGCTTTCTGAATGGCGCCAAGATCAAGGGCACCCATACGGCGATGAAGACGGGAATGCTGGCTGCCGAAGCCGTGTATGAGGCGCTGGCCGGCGGCGGTGCGGGCGGCCGTGACCTGTCCGGCTATAGCGAGCGGGTTAACAACTCCTGGGTCCACGCGGAATTGTATCGGGCACGGAATTTCAGTCCGTCTCTGGCGCGCTTTGGCACCTTTGTGGGGGGCACCCTGACCTTTCTCGAGCACAATATCATGCGCGGCCGCTGGCCCTTCACGGTGCGAAACAGCGTGCCCGATCACACCATGCTCAAGGCCGCCGCCGATGCGCCGGTCATTGATTATCCGAAGCCCGACGGCCAGATTTCCTTCGACAAGCTGTCGTCCGTGTTTCTCTCCAGCACCAACCACGAGGAGGATCAGCCCTGCCATTTGCAACTTGGCGATGCGGCTGTGCCGATTCGGGACAACCTGCCCCGGTTCGACGAGCCGGCCCAGCGGTATTGTCCGGCAGGGGTGTATGAAGTGGTGGAGGCGCCCGACGGCGGCAAGCGTTTTCAGATCAACGCCCAGAACTGCGTTCACTGCAAGACCTGCGACATCAAGGATCCGGCCCAGAACATCACGTGGGTTCCGCCGGAAGGCGGCGGCGGACCCAACTATGCGGGCATGTGAGCCAACCTGACCCAGCCGGGGGCCTGCCAGGGCGCGTTGCCGAGGGACGGCGGTCGGCGGGTTAGCTCAGTTCCACCGCAACGGCGGTGGACTCACCGCCGCCGATGCACAGGGATGCGATACCGCGAGACAGCTCGCGCTGTCGCAGGGCGTGCAGCAGGGTGACGACGATGCGCGCGCCGCTCGCGCCGATGGGGTGTCCCAACGCACAGGCGCCGCCGTTGACGTTCACCTTCTCCAAGGGCAGATCCAAGTCCTGCATGGTAGCCATGGTGACGCAGGCAAACGCCTCATTGATCTCGTACAGGTCCACATCCGCCTCGCTCCAGCCGATGTGTTGCCGGAGCTTGTCAATGGCGCCGATGTTGGCGGTCGTGAACCACTCGGGCGCCTGGGCGTGGCCGCCGTGGCCGGCGATACGGGCGAGCGGCTGGATGTTGCGGGTTGCTGCGGTAGCTTCACTCATGAGCACCAGTGCGGCAGCACCGTCAGCGATTCCCGAGGAGCTCGCCGCGGTGACGCTGCCGTCCTTGGCGAAGGCCGGTCGCAGCGTCGGGATTTTATCCAGGTCGCAGTTGAACGGCTCCTCATCCTTGTCCACCCGCTGCTCGCCGCGCCGGCTTTTGACCTGAAGGGGCACGATCTCCGCATCGAAGGCACCCGACTCGATTGCGGCAAGCGCCCGGCGTACTGACGTGGCGGCGAACTCGTCCTGCTGCTCGCGGGTCATCCCATACTTGGCAACGGTTTGCTCCGCAAAATATCCCATCATGTTGCCGTCGTAAGGATTCTGCAGGCCGTCGAAAAACATGTGGTCCAGGACCTGCTGATGACCCATGCGGTAACCTCCACGGGCCTTGGGCAGCAGATATGGCGCGTTGGTCATGGACTCGGTGCCACCGACCAGGACGATGTCGGCAGAGCCGGCCCTGATCAAATCGTGGCCCAGCATCAGGCTTTTCATGCCGGAGCCGCAGACCTTATTGATGGTGGTGCAGGGTACGGAGGTGGGCAGGCCGGCGCCGAGTGCGGCTTGACGGGCCGGTGCCTGGCCCTGGCCGGCCGGCAGCACGCAGCCGAGCAAGACCTCACTGACCTCTTCCGCGGCCACATGGGCATCTTCCAAAACTGCGGCAAACACCGCTGCGGCCAGCTGATGACCGCTTAAAGGAGATAAAGCACCTTGGAAGCCGCCGAGGGGGGTGCGTCGGGCGGCCGCGATGACGACGGCATCGTTGGACACGAGTTCTGCTCCTGCTGCGTGACTGGGCGAGCCGGCCATCCCCCCTCCAGCTCGCTGCCCAGGACCACCGGCGGTGGCCTAATGCCCTTATTATCCACGACTTTCGCGGCTGTTGCTCAGGTACGAGGGCTCGCAGCGGCAGGCGACGGGGCTATCTTCCCGGGGCACGGGTTACCGCTGGGCACTGGGTTTCAGCTTGCACAGATAAGAATCAATATCTTAGCGATTTTTTCTTCATGTCGTATTAAGAACTCGATATTCTTTTCAGCCGGTTTTTGCTAATTTTCCGCCGCAGCTCTAGGCACTATTCTCAATCCAACAACATCCAAGGACTCAGGATGCTCACGATCAGATCCCCTAGCCGGGTCACCTGGAGGTGGTCGGCGGTGGTCGGCGCGCTCTCGTGCCTGGCGGCCGCCCCTTGTTTGCACGCCCAACAGACCACCCTGTTGAATGCCACGGTGCGGGAGCAAGCCGAGAGCGACCAGGCCTCTGCGGCCTCGCAGCTGCGCATCGGGCAGCTGGCTGACCAGACCACGGAGCTTTTGGCCGACTATCGCATGACCCTGCAGCAGCTCGACCGGATCCGGATCTACAACGACAACCTGGGCAGGCTGGTGGCTGATCAGGAAGCTGAGAAAGCGTCAATTGCCAAGCAGCTTGAGGACTTCGTGATCGTCGAGCAGGGCATAGTCCCCCTGATGTTCGACATGATCAGTTCGCTGGAGAGGTTCATCGAACTGGATATGCCTTTTCAGCTTGCCGAACGCACCGGCCGGGCCGCTCGGTTGCGGGACAATATGGACAAGGCGGATATCACCATTTCCGAGAAGTACCGTCAGATCATGGACGCGTACTTGATCGAGACCGATTTTGGCCGCTCCACTGAAGCCTATACGGGTAATCTCCCGATCGACGGCGTGGATACCCAGGTGGATTTCCTGCGCGTGGGCCGGGTGCTGCTTGCTTACCAGACTCAGGATCGGGCTCGAACCGGGTTCTGGAACAAACAGAAGGCCCAATGGGAGCCTCTGGATGACAGCTATCGCAACGCCGTGACCCAGGGGCTGCGTATTGCCCGTAAGCAGGCGGCGCCTGATTTGCTCCGATTGCCCGTGCCGGCGGCGGAGCAACTGCAATGAGGGCCTTCAGGTATGTATTGATCGCCATGGCGGCCTTGCTATTGGCGCCGCGAGTGCTGGTTGCTCAGGATGCGCCGGCCACTTTTGAGGACCTGCTCAACGCGGTTCGCGCCGATTCGCAACAGCGCTCCCGGCAGAATCAGGAACGGGAGCAGCGCTTCGTTCAAGCCCGCGACCAGCAGCGCGCGCTCTTGCAGCAAGCGCAGCGGTCGCTGCGTGAGGAGGAGACGCGCAGCGATCAGCTCAAAGCGAGCTTCGATGAGAACGAACGGGTTCTGGGTGAGCTCAGCGAGACCCTGCAGGCCAGGGTCGGCAATATGGGTGAGCTGTTCGGTGTCGTGCGGCAGGTCGCAGGTGACGCCAAGGGCATTATCAACAACTCCATGATCTCGGCGCAGATCGCCGATCGCGCCGGACTCGCTAATGAGCTGGCCCAGGCCAAGGGTCTGCCGTCCATAGAGGATCTCACCAACCTGTACGGCTTGCTCCTGGAGGAGATGATCGAGAGCAGCAAAGTGGTGCGATTCCGGACGAATATTTTCGACGCGGAAGGCAAGGGGGCCACGGCTGACGTCGTCCGGGTCGGTGTTTTCAATGCCGTTACCGAGGATCGTTTCCTGAACTACAAACCCGAGACAGGCACACTGCAGGAACTGGCCCGCCAGCCTGCGGGTCGCTTCCGATCCCTGGCAGGCAGCCTCTGGAATGCGGAGTCCGGAACGGTGCCCATGGCCGTGGATCCCAGCCGCGGCACTATTCTCGGTTTGCTGATTCAGGCGCCGAGCCTGGTGGAGCGCGTTCAGCAGGGCGGCCTGGTGGGTTACGTCATTATCCTGTTGGGCCTGCTCGGGGTGCTGGTCGCCCTGGAGCGGTTGCTCTATCTGCTGGCCGCCGGGGGCAAGATCAAAAGCCAGCTCAAGTCCGATTCGCCCAATCAAAATAATCCTTTAGGAAGAATCCTCAGCGTCTATGACCAAAACCGGGACGTGGATACGGAGACGCTGGAACTGAAGCTGGATGAGGCCATCATGCGCGAGGCGCCGCGACTGGAGCGGCGCCAGAGCTGGATCAAGGTGTTCGCCGCGGTCGCGCCGCTGCTCGGTCTGCTGGGCACCGTGGTGGGTATGATCGCTACTTTTCAGGCCATCACCCTGTTCGGTACCGGCGATCCCAAGCTCATGGCCGGCGGTATTTCCCAGGCGCTGATCACCACGGTGCTTGGCTTGATCGTGGCCATTCCGCTGGTGCTGCTGCACAGCGTAGTATCCGGGCGCAGTCGGTCGCTGGTGGAAATCCTGGAAGAGCAAAGCGCCGGCATCATCGCGCGTCACTCCGAGAGCGAGGCAGCGATCTGACGCTGTCGTGATGCGGCTGTGAATCTGTTTGTCGATGCCCTTGTCGCGATCCGCACGTTTTTCGAAGCGGGTGGCAACGTGCCGATCGTCTATCACTAGGCGGACAGACAGCGATGCGAAAACGACGCAGCAGAGCGGACGATGAGACCGAGATCAACATCACGCCCTTGTTGGATATCGTGTTCATCATGCTGATCTTTTTCATCGTGACCACGTCCTTCGTGAAGGAGTTCGGCGTCGACGTCAGTCGGCCGTCCAGGGCACCGGTCAAAGAGCAAAAGCAGTCGGAGATCATTGCCGTGCGTATTGACGAGAACGATCAGATTTTCGTGCAGAACCGGATGGTGGACGTGCGCGCGGTGCGGGCCAACATCGAAAGTGGCCTGGCTAACAAGCCTGATGCGTCGGTGGTGGTGGTTGCCCATCGCCAGGCCGATGCGGGTCTTTTAGTGCGGGTGATCGATCAGGCGCGGGTAGCTGGGGCGGAGAAGGTCTCCCTGGCGGCTCAGGCCCGATAGGAGCAAAGCGCGATGCCGCGACGACGAGCGAGCGAAGAAGACGAGACCGAGATCAATATCACGCCCATGTTGGACATCGTGTTCATCATGCTGATCTTTTTCATCGTGACCACATCCTTCGTGAAAGAGACCGGCATTAATCCCCGGCGTCCGGCGGCGCAGACAGCCGAGGAAAAACCCCGCGGCAACATTCTGGTCGGGATCTCAGAGGCCGGTCAGATCTGGATGAACAAACGGCCCGTGGAACTGGGTCAGGTGCGGGCATTGGTGGAGGCGGCTCTTGCGGAAAACCCCGAGTCCAGCGCGGTCATTATCGCGGATGAGGAGTCGGCCGCCGGGGTATTGATTGACTTGATGGATCAGATTCGCCTAGGGGGTGTTTACAATATCTCGGTCGCCGCCGAGCAGGCGGCGGCGGGCTAGCCGTTGGGTTGCCCGGTGCGAGGCGTAGGCCGATGCGATACCTGATTTCCACAGCAGCGGGTCTGGGCGTTGCCCTGTTGTTGTTTTTGTTTATGCATGCGCTGATCTCCGGCGGGCCGGGCTTCGACAGCGGCGCAGCCGCCGGCAAAGTGTTGGAATTCATTCGCATCAAGCCGGATGAGATCACCCAGCTCAAAGAGCGGGTACGCCCCAAAAAACCGCCTGAGCCGAAGAAGCCCCCGCCGCCACCCAAGGTCAAGGTAGCAAATACGGGCAAGCCGCCGCCGGTGGCGCTGAATATGGAAATGCCGACGGTCAGTATGCCCGTTTCCGCCGGCAGCGGTCCCTACATCGGCCAGTGGAGGACTGGCGATCCGGCTGCCGAAGGGGACGTCATTCCTATCGTGCGCATCGATCCCCAGTGGCCCCGGGAGGCTCTTCTGAGCGGGATCGAGGGGTGGGTGCTGGTCGAGTTCACAATCACCGAAGATGGCGGCGTGGAAGATCCCGATGTTCTGGAGTCGGAACCGCGCCGCATGTTCGATCGTAATGCCATCCGTGCGATTCTGAAATGGAAATTCAAACCCCGCATCATTGACGGCAAGCCGGTACGTCGCCGGGCCACCCAGCGCATCGACTTCGAGCTGGACTCATGAGCCGTCTGTCCCTGCTTGCCCTTCTTACGCTGCTCTCTGCGGGAACCTTGGCCCGGGCCCAGGAGTCTGCTGCGAACACCGTGCAACAGGCCGGCACGGCCGAGCGCAAGGAGCGAAGCGTGTCCATGTCCGAGGCCGCCTACCGTCGCCTGTCCAGCGTGCACGAGTTGATGGCGGAGGAGAAGTTCGACGAAGCCCTTGAGCGCCTTAAGACCATGGAGAAGATGGCGCTGAGCGATTACGAGGAGGCGCTGCTGTTTCAAACCTACGGTTTCGTGCATGCCCAGCAAGGCAACTACGGGCCCGCGATCACGGCCTTCGAGCGCTGTCTCGAGCTGGATGCGCTGCCGAACGTGGGTCAGCAGGGCATGCTGTATTCGCTGGCGGGCATGTACGCCTCCGAGAGCCGGTATCAGAAAGTGATCGACACCATGTCCACCTGGCTGCAGTTTGCTCAGGAGCCGGTGGCGGGCGACGCCTACATGCTGATGGGGTCCGCCTATGCGGAGCTGGAACAGCTGGACCAGGCGCTGCCCTATGTCTTGGAGGCCATCAAGCGGGCGGACAAGCCGAAAGAGAACTGGTACCAGCTGGCGCTTTCCATTTTTTTCGAGCGCAACCAGTATCCGCCGGCGCGGGACATGCTCAAGACCGTGGTGGTGTACTGGCCCGAGACAGAGCGCTATTGGGAGATGTTGTCAAGCGTTTATCTGGAGCTGAAAGACGATTCCAATGCGCTGGCTACGCAAATGCTGGCATACAAGAAAGGTCTTCTGACCAGCGAGCGAAACATTCTCAATCTGGTCAAGCTGAATATTTACCTGGAGATTCCCTACACGGCCGGGGAGATCCTGGAGCGGGAAATGGCTGCCGGCCGTGTGGAATCCAGCCAGCAGAATCTGGAGCTGCTGCTGTCCGCGTGGACCGTTGCTCGGGAGTTCGACCGCGCCATCGCTACGATTGACCGGCTGGGTCCCTTGGCCGACGACGGCGAGTATTTCGTGCAAAAAGCCCAGCTGCTGTATGAAAAAAGCGAGTGGCAGGGCGTCATCGAGGCTGGCGAGCAAGCATTGCAGAAGGGCGACATCAAAGGCCCCGGCGGAGTCTACGTGCTCATGGGTATGGCCTACGCGGAAATGGCCGAGTACGACGGTGCTTTGAAGACCCTGAAAAAAGCCAGGGACTATGATGACAACGCCCGGCGCAACGCTGACTCCTGGATCGCCTACGTCCAGGATCGCCGGCGGGTCGCGCTGGCCCGTCCCTGAAGCTAACCGGAAGATCAGCCCATTACCCGCCCCGGTCCGGTTCCCCGAGCACTTTGAGGATGCGGGCGCGCGCCGCGTCCGCGAGCGCGTGGGCGTTCGGGAAGTGGTGGCTGTGCAGCGGTTCGGTCACCTCGACGTGGATCCGCGCGGGGCGCGGCAGCCAGTCTTCGCTGGGTAGCATCCGACGCGTACCATGAATGACGACGGGCACCACGGGTCGCGCGCTGGTTCGCGCTGCGCTGAAAGCGCCGCGTCGAAACCGTAGCAGGCCGGGTTGGCGCCGGAACGTGCCCTCCGGAAAAAAGACCAGCGCATCGCCGCCGCGCGCCGCCTTGACCAGTCGGCGCGCTGCGCGGGCGCGCTGGCGGGCGTCATGGCGGGTGACGAATTGTGATCCCAGTCGACGCAGCAGCAGGTTCGCCAGGGGCACTCGGGACATTTCGCTCTTGATGACGAAAGTAAAGTTGGGGGGCAGCGCGGCCGTCAGCACGATGCCGTCCAGATAGCTGGCATGGTTGGCTACCACCACACAAGACAGGCTTTCCAGACGGGTTGCTCCGCGGCAGACGATGGGCGTGCCTAACGCCCAGAACACGCCCCGCGCGCCAGCTCGGGCCAGGCGGCGCCGGGCCCTCAGACCCGGTACCAGGATGACGCCCACCAGAGTGGGCGAGACCAGCAGCACAAACACCGTCCAGGCGTAAATTCCATAAAACGCCCGGGCAATGCGGGTAATGGACGCGGTTAACACGTTGGTTATGTCAAAGTCGGTTATCTTGGCAGCTCGGTTTTGCCGGCCATAGGGGGGTCATTTCTGTGACCTGAGTCTCGTTATGTTAATGCTTTCAGGGATTTGTGACGCTGATCACGCCTGATTCGGCCACCTGTAGGGATACTCCGTCAAGCTCCGCGGGGCAGTGACCCCGGCACCGAGACTCTTCGTAAGGCGTTGATACGTATTTTGTTTTGCGGGGCTTTGGGGTGCCAGGACGGCTTGGCCCAAGGGATTAAGGGCGTTGGGGCCGACCTGGCGAGGAGAAATTTTTCAAGACCGCCTACCAGCGGCGACAGGGAGTTAGACGGCAAGCTATGGCGCATAATGTTCTCCAAGCAGATTCTGCCGCCCACACGGGCGGAATCGACCCCCGCGATCACCGGGCCGTGATTGATCAGTTCCTGGACGCCATCTGGATGGAGCGGGGCCTGTCCGAAAATACGCTGGGCGCATACAAGGCTGACCTGATCGCGTTGAGCCGGCGTCTGGCGGAGCGCGATGTGGCGCTCGTGGATGCCAGCCGGGCGGACATCCTTGATTACATTGCCTGGCGCGTGGAGGGCGGCGCAAAACCCCGCTCCACGGCACGCCAGTTGTCCAGCTTCCGACGTTTCTTCCGCTATCTCGTGCGCGAGGGCGCGCTGGCGGAGGATCCCACCGCGCAGATCGCCATGCCGAAAATCGGCCGGGCATTGCCCCAGTCCCTGACGGAAGAGGAAGTGGAAGCGCTGCTGAGCGCACCCACGGTGGCGGACCCGCTGGGGCATCGCGACCGCACCATGCTGGAAGTGCTCTACGCCACGGGCGTGCGGGTTTCCGAGCTGATTAACCTGAAGCTCAGCCAACTCAACCTGAATCAGGGCGTGTTGCGCATCTTTGGCAAGGGCGATCGGGAACGTCTCATCCCGCTTGGGGATGAAGCGCAGGACTGGCTGCGGGAGTTCATCGACGGTCCGCGAGTGGAAATCCTGCTGGAACGCCAGACCGACTACCTGTTTCCAACCCGCCGTGGCGATCGTATGACGCGCCAGGCTTTCTGGCACATCATCAAGCGCTATGCAAAGAAAGCCGGTATCGAGAAGAAGCTCTCGCCCCATACCGTACGGCATGCGTTTGCCACCCATTTGCTGAACCATGGTGCGGACCTGCGGGTCGTCCAGCTGCTGTTGGGACACAGCGATCTGTCCACGACCCAGATCTATACCCATGTGGCCCGGGAGCGGATGAAAGAGCTACACGGTCGCCATCATCCCCGCGGTTAGCGACCGACAACTCTGTTAGAATGGCCGCCGGCGCGAACCTTGGCGCCGGTCGCAAGTCCAATGGGTTGTGTCTCCTGCTGTAGGGCTCACCAACATGGCCGCAACGATGCGCTTGTCTTTATCCCTGCTGTTGCTGGCGGGCATGACGCTGGTTCCCGGTTACGCCGACACCCTGGATAAGGATCAGTTGGCGGCGCTGTTGCCTGGCGTGGCGGTGGACCATATCTCCAATTCCCCAATCAGCGGCATTTACGAAATTGCGGTGGGCACCAACGTCGCCTATGTGAGCGATGATGGCCGCTATCTGTTACAGGGTGAGTTGTTCGACCTTGATTCCAGCGAGAACCTCACCGAGCGCAGCCGCTCCAGGATGCGGGTAGACCTGTTGGCCAACGTGGACCCGGATTCGGCGATCGTGTTCGGGCCTGGTGCCCAAGAGGCCAAGCACCGCATCGTGGTGTTTACCGATATCGACTGCGGCTACTGTCGCAAGCTGCATCAGGAAATCCAGCAGATCATGGATCTGGGCATTGAAGTGCAGTACCTGTTTTTTCCGCGCAGCGGGCCCGGTACCGAGTCCTGGAGCAAGGCGGGCAACGTGTGGTGTGCGGACGATCGTAACCAGGCAATGACCACCGCTAAGGCGGGGGGTGACGTGCCGGCGCGCAAGTGCGAGAACACGCCTGTGCAGGCCCACTACGATCTGGGTCAGCGGGTCGGCGTGCGCGGTACGCCTGCCATCTACTCCGAGTCCGGCGTGCAGTTGGGCGGATACCTGCCTGCCGAAGCTCTGCTGGGTCGCCTGGACGCCCTGAAAGATTGAGGGGCGCGCTTAGCGCTCCAGCAGTTCCAGCTTCCCTGGTTTCCCGTTCCAGTCGTCAGCGTCCGGAGGCGGGTCGGCGGCCTCTGTAATCACCGGCCAGATCCGCGACAGCTCGGCATTTAATTCCAGCATGCTCTCCTGCCCGGCGGGCATTTCGTCCTCCGAGAAAATTGCCTCCGCGGGGCACTCGGGTTCGCACAGGGTGCAATCGATACATTCGTCCGGGTCGATCACGAGAAAGTTAGGCCCCTCATGGAAACAATCCACCGGGCACACCTCAACGCAGTCCGTGAATTTGCATTTGATGCAGTTTTCTGTCACCACAAACGTCATCGTTTCCCGACTCCCTACGTCTTTGCCTCAGCCCGCTGTTAACTCCAGCGGCCAACTTCGGTGATGTGCACGCCTTGAACGCCGGCTGCTCGGTCCTGATAGTAGCGTTCCAGGGTGAATCGTACACTGGGAAATGCCAGTTCTCGCCACGGAATCTCAGCTTGGGTGAACAGGGCAACCTCGAGACTTTCTTCGCCCGCCCCGAACGCCGGTTGCTCCAGATGGGCGCGGAACATGACATGGACCTGGCCTACCCGGGTCACATTGATCACGCTGAGCAGATCACGGATCACGATATCCGCTTCGGCCTCTTCCAGCGCCTCGCGGGCAGCACCCTGTTCCAGCGTCTCGCCCACTTCCAGGAATCCCGCGGGCACGGTCCAGTAGCCCTGGCGGGGTTCGATGGCCCGGCGGCAGAGCAGAATCTTCTCGCCCCACTCCACAACGGCGCCTACGACCATCTTCGGATTGACGTAATGGACAGCCCCGCAGTCGTCACAGACGTGGCGCTGGCGATTGTCCCCTGGCGGGATCCGGGTGACGACGGCCTCGCCGCACAGGCTGCAGTAGTTCATGGATATCGCACGTTCTGCTGGCAGAGCATCGGGGTGGGCGAGGGGGGGCGCTGGTGCCGGGAGAGAGACTTGAACTCTCACTCTGTTGCCAGAACCGGATTTTGAGTCCGGCGCGTCTACCAATTCCGCCATCCCGGCCCGTGCCTGGCCTGCCTTCCAACGACCCGTCTGGGCGGTCGGGCGCAGTGCCAACCGGCCCCGGAGTGTGCCCAATCAGCGGCACTGTTGTAAAGCAGGCGGGCCGACGATGGCGATCTGCGCCAAGGTGCGACCTTTTCGGAATTTGGGGCATCTAAACACTAGATGATGGGAGCGACAGGGGCGAAAGCGGTGGATCCGGGCGTGGTTTTGCGGGCTCAGCAGGGCGATATGCAGGCCCATGAGAGCCTTTTCCGCGCCTATGGGCCTGCGGTCTACACCATGGCGCGCCGCATGCTGGCCTCATCCAGCCAGGCTGAGGACGTGCTGCAGGAGACCTTTGTGGAAGTGATCCGCAAGATTTCAAGTTATCGCGGTGAGGCGGAGTTGAGCCACTGGATCCGGCGCATCGCGGTGAATAAGTGCCTGATGCATCTGCGCTCGGCGTGGGTCAGCAAGCGCGGTGGTGATAACGATGCGATCGACAGGGTCGCCGCGCCCGGCCGCGAGCGGGCCGACCTGGCTCTGGATCTGGAACAGGCGCTGAGCCTGCTGCCCGCGACGTCCCGCGCGGTGGTCTGGCTCCATGACGTGGAAGGCTACACCCACAAAGAGATCGGCGGTCTCATGGGCCGCACCGCCAGTTTCTCCAAGTCCCAGTTGGCCCGGGCCCACGAACGGTTACGGGAATTCCTGGCGGGTCCCGAAACGGAGCAAGAGGCTGGAGTATGCGCCCAACCACTGAAGACCTGTTAAAGCTGCGCGACGGCGAACCGGTCAGCGCAACCCTGGCGGCGGAACTTGAGGATCCGATGGTCCGGCATGACGTGCAGCAGCTCGATCAGGTGCGCCGCGAGTTGCGGGCGCTGCCCGTGCTGCAGCCACCAGCGGGCGTCTGGGACCAGGTCCGTGCCCAGCTGACGACTGAGTCGGCCGCCGCCGAACGCCCGTCGAGTCGCCGGCACTGGCCGGCCCGTCTGGCGCTGGCGGCCTCGGTGGCCCTGGTCGCTGTCCTTCTCATCGGTCGCGCCCCGGATCCGGTCAGCGGTCCTGGTGAGGTGCCCATGGCCACGGTCGCCGGGGCAGACGTCACGGATCGTCCCGGGGGCCGGCCGTTGCTCAACCCCTCTTATGTGTCGCTGGCCGCTGAGTCGCGGCGTCTGGAACGCGCTCTGACGCGGCTGGATAACCGCCCCCGGGTGATCACTGCGGGTACCGCCAGCACGATTGCCGAGCTTGAGGACCGCATTGCGCTGGTGGACTACCAGCTGGGCAGCCTGGGGACCAGCCTGACCGGCCGGGAGCGGACGGCACTCTGGCAGCAGCGCGTGGATTTGATGCACTCCCTGGTCATGGTGCGCTACGCCCAGGCTCAGCGCGACCGGTTTTGAACAATCGACCCCGGCGGAGGCCTGACATGAGCATACGGGTGGTTTTGTTGTTGTTGAGTGGCGGATTGGCGTTGGCGGCGGGCGCTCAGCCAAGCCCGCCGGCAACGCCTGAAGCGCCAGCAGAGTTGGACAGCGCTCAGTTAGAGCTTGAAACCGCTCGGGAGCAGCTGGAGCGGGCGGCCCGGGAAGTGGCCCGCTTGTCGGCCGAGATCGTCGGCCCCGAAGTGGAAGAGGTGGTCCGGCGGCTTCGGCTCGAGGGTCGCCGCGCCATGCTGGGCGTGTCCATCGAGCAGGCCGATGACGGCGTGCTGGTGGCTGGAGTCACACCCGGTGGTCCTGCCGCGGAGGCGGATGTTTATAGCGGCGACGTCATCACCGCTATCAACGGAATCGATGTGAGCGGCCCCGACGGCGTGCGACGCCTGGTGGACGAGATGGGCAACGTGGAGCCCGGGGATGAGGTGCCGTTGGTCCTTAAGCGGGACGGCGAACAGCGTACTGTCAACGTGACCGCGACGGAGTTCTCGGCGCGGCGCTATGTGTTTGGCTACGGCGATGATGAGCCCAACATCGTGATCGATGGCGACCGGGATGTTGACGTCCGCCGGGGGGGTGGCCGCTGGTCGCGCCTGCTGCATCTGGGCCGCTGGGCGGACATGGAGCTCGTCGAACTCACACCGGGCCTGGGCAGCTATTTCGGCGCCGAGGAAGGGCTGCTGGTGGTGCGCGCTCCAAAGGACGAGTCTCTGCAGCTTGAGGATGGCGACGTGATCTTAAAGATCGGTCAGCGCGAGCCCCGGGATACCGGTCACGCCATGCGCATTCTGCGCAGCTTTGAGGAAGGCGAAATCCTGGCGCTGGACATCATGCGCAAGCAACGCAAACGCACCCTTGAGATCGAAATCGTCGACGCTGGAAAGGTCTCGCGCCGCGATTAGCACCGCAGCGGCTGTTGCCTCCTGAAACCGGCCCGTGGGCCGGTTTTTTTCCTGCCGGTGCCGCCACGGTGGACGACCCCGACGGACCCAAGGTCGCTCTCCGGCGCAGGCTCCTGAAGGCAGCGCGGCAGAATGCAGCAGGGCGATGCCTTGGGTGTCATCCGAGGCGGTGAAGAGCAGCATCGGTCACCCCTGGGCTGGCTGCTACGGTGCAGGTGGCCGGACCGTTAGAATGCCCGGCCATGGATCGTTCCGAGTTCAGCTACGAATTGCCTGACGCGCTGATCGCACAACGGCCGCTGGCCGAGCGCAGCGCATCCCGCTTGTTGGTGGTCGACCCGGACAGCGACGCTCTGGCGGATCAGATGTTCACCGATCTGGTGGATTATCTCGTCCCGGGCGATCTGCTGGTGTTCAATGACACGCGCGTGATCCCGGCACGATTAACCGGTCGCAAGGACAGTGGCGGGCGCGTCGAGATCCTGATCGAGCGAATTCTGGGCAGCGACCGTGCTTTGGCCCAGGTGCGCGCCAGTCGGGCTCCGAAGATCGGTGGCATTGTCCAGTTGGATCCAGTGGGCAGCGCCCGGGTGGCGGGTCGGGCCGGAGCGCTGTTTGAGCTGGCGTTTGATCGACCAGTGGACGAGCTGCTGACCGAGCAGGGTCAGGTGCCGCTACCCCCTTACATCCAGCGCCCGCCGACAGCAGCGGATGTTGAGCGCTACCAGACCGTGTATGCCCGGGTGCCCGGCGCGGTGGCAGCGCCCACCGCGGGGCTGCACTTTGATGCGCCATTGCTGGCGCGGCTGGAGCAGCGCGGCGTGCAGCGGGCGTTTGTGACGTTGCATGTGGGCGCAGGCACATTCGCCCCGCTGCGCAGCGATCCGGTCGAAGCCCAGCGTCTGCACCAGGAATGGGTGGAGGTCGATGCCGCGCTGTGCCGGCAGGTCGAGCAGACCCGTGCTCAGGGGGGGCGCGTATTTGCCGTGGGCACCACCAGCGTCCGGGCATTGGAGACTGCTGCCCGCTCGGGTAAGTTGGCACCATTCCAGGGGGATACGGAGCTTTTTATCTATCCCGGTTTTCAGTTCCGCATCATCGATGGCATGGTCACCAACTTTCATTTGCCCCAGTCGTCGCTGTTGATGCTGGTGGCGGCCTTCACTGGCCGCGAGCGGATTCTGGCGGCCTACGAACACGCCGTGGCTCGCCGCTACCGCTTTTTCAGTTACGGTGATGCCATGCTGGTGGCCCCGGTGCCCAAGCTGTGAAGTTCCAGTTAATGACTGCCGACGGCCTGGCGCGCCGCGGTCGCCTCACGTTCGCGCGGGGGACCATTCAGACGCCGGCTTTCATGCCGGTCGGCACTTACGGCACGGTCAAGGCCATGACCCCGGAGGAACTCACCGCGCTCGGCAGTGAGATCATTCTCGGCAACACGTTTCACCTCATGCTGCGACCTGGCGTGGAGATCATCCGCGCCCACGGCGGCCTGCACGCGTTCATGCATTGGGAGAAACCCATCCTGACCGATTCGGGGGGCTATCAGGTGTTCAGCCTGGCCGACTTGCGTCGCGTGGAGGAGGCTGGGGTGACGTTTCGCTCGCCGGTCAACGGCGATGCCATAAAGCTTACGCCGGAGCGCGCCATTCAGGTCCAGCATGATCTGGGCTCCGATGTGGCCATGGTGCTGGACGAGTGCACTCCCTATCCGGCGACCGTGGAGGAGGCGCGCCGTTCCATGGAACTGTCCATGCGCTGGGCAGCGCGTTGCAAGACCGCGTTTACGAACCTGACGCCACCCGACAGCGATGCCGCCCTGTTCGGCATCGTCCAGGGTGGCATGTTCGCGGAGCTGCGCCAGTTATCTGCGGCGGCGCTGTTGGATATCGGCTTTGATGGTTATGCCATTGGCGGGCTGTCCGTGGGCGAGCCCGCAGCCAAGCGTGTGCCGGTGCTGGATGCGACGCTGCCCGAGCTGCCAGCGGAGTCGCCCCGGTATCTGATGGGCGTGGGCACGCCGGAGGATCTGGTGCAGGCGGTGGCTCGGGGAGTGGACATGTTCGACTGCGTTATTCCGACCCGCCATGCGCGCAACGGCCAGCTTTATACCAGTCGCGGCAAAATCAATATCCGCAACAGCCGCTTCCGCCACGAGTTGGGCCCGCCTGATCCAGGCTGCGCCTGCTATACCTGCAGCCATTACTCGGCGGCCTACCTGCGCCACTTGCAACAGTGCAACGAGATTCTGGGCGCGCGGCTCGCCACCATCCATAACCTGCATTACTACCAAGACCTGATGGCCCGCATGCGACAGGCCATCGAAGCCGGCACGTTTCAGGATTTTCAGCGGGATTTTAAGGGGTTGGAGTCCGTGCAATCAGGCTCGGCTATGTCATAATAGCGCGCCCCGAAACCGAGCCGATTATTACCCATGGACAGCATTATCAGCACAGCGTGGGCCCAGGGCGCACCCGCTGGCGGCGGTGATCCGCTGCTTAGCTTTCTGCCCCTGATTATTATCTTCGTGCTGTTTTATTTCCTCCTCATCCGGCCTCAAACCAAGCGCCAGAAAGAGCACAAGCAGATGGTCGAAGGCCTTGCTAATGGCGATGAGGTGGTGACCGGCGGCGGCGTGCTGGGCACGATCACCGAGGTGGGCGATCAGTTCGTCACGGTTGAGGTGGCCGAGGGGGTTTCCCTCAAGGTGCAAAGGCACACCGTCAGCGCCGTAGTGCCCCGCGGTACCATCAAGAGCGTCTAAGCACAGGTTGTCATGAATCAGTTCCCGTTGTGGAAGAACCTCCTGGTGCTGGGCGTGCTGGTCGCCGGTTTGCTGGTGGCGTTGCCGAATCTGTATGGTGATGATCCCGCCCTGCAGGTGAGCCGCGAAGACGGCGCGGCGCTCGACGAAACCACAATGGTGAGCATTCGCGAGTCCCTCAACAGCGCGGAGATTGCGTTCCTGTCCGCAGATGTTGAGGATGGCCGTGCCTTGATCCGCTTCGATGACGTGCCCGGCCAGCTGGCAGCCAGTGACGTGCTGCGTGAAGCTTTGCAGTACCACGTAGTGGCATTGACACTGGCGCCGCGCACGCCCACTTGGCTGCGGGGGCTGGGGCTTAAGCCCATGAGTCTCGGGTTGGATCTGCGTGGTGGCGTTCACTTTGTCTATGAAGTGGATTTGAAGTCCGCCGTGCAGCAATACCTGGGCACCTATCGTGACGACATCAACCGCATCCTGCTGGAAGAGCGTATTCGTCGCCGGGTGGCGCTGGAGGGCGACGCCGTCGAGATCCAGGTGCTGCAATCGGAGGACATGGACCGCGCCGAAGAGTTGATCCGCGAGCTGGACGACCCCAACAGTCCTTTCGATCTGAGACGCGCACAGGTGGACGGCAGCCCGGGTTTCCGCCTCGCCCTCACGGCCGCCCAGATTAAAGCCCGCCAGGACTTTGCCATTCAGCAGAACACCGTGACGCTGCGTAACCGGGTGAATGAGCTGGGCGTTGCGGAGCCCGTGGTGCAGCGCCAGGGGCTCTCCCGCATCGTCGTGCAGCTGCCCGGGGTGCAGGATCCGTCCCAGGCGGAGCGAGTGCTGGGGGCCACGGCGACCCTGGAATTTCGGCTGGTGGATACCGAGAATGATGCGTTTGATGCCGACCGGCGCAAACGCACGCCCATTGGATCCGTGCTCGAGTACCAGCGGGACGGCGCGCCGACGCTGTTGCGCCGCGAAGTCATCGTGTCCGGCGATCAACTGACCGACGCGACCTCGGGCTACTCGGAGGGGCAGCCGGCTGTGTTCGTGCGCCTCAACAGCCAGGGCGCGGCGCGCATGTTGGAGACCACCCAGCAGAATATCAACCGGCCCATGGCCGTGCTGTTTATCGAGCAGAAGCCGGAGTTGGTGGAACGCAGGGGCGAGCAAGTGCTCATTACCCGCACGGAGCGCACGGTCATCAATATCGCCACCATCCGCGGCGTATTTTCCAGCAATTTCCAGATCACCGGGCTTACTCCCTTCGAAGCCCAGGATCTGGCGCTGCTGCTGCGGGCTGGGGCGCTGGCGGCCCCTATTGTCAAGGTGGAGGAACGCACCATTGGCCCCAGCCTGGGTCAGGACAACATTGCCAAGGGCCGCATGGCGGTGGTGTTGGGCATGCTGCTGGTGATGGGGTTCATGGCCCTCTACTATCGGGTGTTCGGTCTGGTAGCCGATCTGGCTCTGATGGCTAATCTGGTGCTGATTGTGGCGCTGCTGTCGCTGTTTCAGGCCTCCCTCACCCTGCCCGGCATCGCCGGGATCGTGCTGACGGTAGGCATGGCTGTGGACGCCAATGTGCTGATCTTCGAGCGCATTCGGGAAGAGTTGCGCAACGGCATCTCGCCCCAGGCTGCCATCAAGGCGGGCTACGAGCGGGCCTTCTCATCGATCGCCGATGCCAACATCACCACCCTGATTGCCGCGCTGGTGCTGTTTACCTTCGGTACTGGTCCCATCAAGGGCTTTGCCATCACGCTCAGTCTGGGCATCGTGACCTCCATGTTTACCGCGATCGTGGGTACTCGGGCGGTGATCAATCTAATCTACGGCGGTCGTTCGGTCGCGAGTCTGGCCATTGGCGGAAGGTTGCAGCGTGCAACTGTTTAAAGGCACCACCCAAATCGATTTCATGGCCGGCCGGCGCGCCGCCATGGCGCTGTCCACCGTGCTGATGGTGATGTCTCTGGCCGCGCTGCTGGTGCCTGGCCGCGGCCTTAATCTGGGTATCGACTTCACCGGCGGCGTGCTGCTGGAGGTGGGTTACAGCGGAACCGCCGATCTCCCCGCCATCCGCCGCGGGCTGGCGGACGACGGGTTCGACAACGCCCAGGTACAGAGCTTCGGCAGCTCTCAGGACGTGCTGATTCGTTTGCCGCCGCAGGGGCAGGCGGACAGCGGTGCCATCCGGGACAACGTGATCAACGCCCTGCAGGCTCAGGATGCTTCGGTAAGCCTGCGGCGCATCGAGTTCGTCGGTCCCCAGGTGGGCGAAGAGCTGACCGAGCAGGGCGGTCTGGCCATGCTGTTTGCTCTGATCATGATCTTTGGCTACGTGGTGCTGCGCTTTCAGTGGAAATTCGCAGTCGGCGCCATCGCCGCGCTCGTTCACGATGTGATTATCACCATCGGCTTTTTCGCCGTGTTGGGCCTGGATTTTGATCTGTCGGTGCTGGCTGCGGTGCTGGCGACCATCGGCTATTCGCTCAACGACACCATCGTGGTGTTTGACCGCATTCGCGAAAATTTCCGCACCATCCGACGCGGCACCGCGATCGATGTGATCAACACGTCTCTGAATCAGGTGCTGGCGCGCACGATCATTACCGGGGTGACCACCCTCCTGGTGCTGCTGGCTCTGCTGCTCTTCGGCGGCGAGGCCGTTTCTGGCTTTGCCATCGCTCTGATCGTGGGCCTGGTGGTGGGCACCTATTCGTCTATCTACGTTGCAAGTGCGGCCGCGTTGGCGCTGAAGGTATCCCCGGTGGATCTGATGCCGCCCAAGAAGCAGGCCGAGGTGGACGAGCTGCCCTGATCACTCACTCCGGCTTGCCTGCTAGGGCAGATCGCGGGCGTGGGGCGCCAGCAGCTTGGACAGCGCCGCGTAAATTTTCGGATTGCCGGCAATGATGCTGCCGGATTCCAGATAGCCGTCGCCACCCTGGAAATCGCTGATTCGACCGCCGGCCTCGCGGATGATCAGGCTGCCGGCAGCCACGTCCCAGGGCTTGAGGCCCAACTCCCAGAAGCCGTCCAGACGCCCCGCAGCCACGTAACACAGATCCAGGGCCGCCGCGCCCGGTCGACGCACGCCGGCGGTGCTCTCGATGACGGCCTTCAGCATGGCGAGATAGCGTTCCGTGGCGATGGAATCGCTGCGATAGGGAAAGCCCGTGCCAATCAGGGCGCGCTCGAGGATACTGCAGCGGCTCACCCGAATGCGTCGGTCGTCCAGGAGCGCGCCCTGGCCGCGACTGGCGGCGAAAATTTCCTGACGCATGGGATCGTAGACGACGCCGTGCTCCACGCGACCTTTCACAGCCAGTCCAATGGAGACTGCGAACACGGGAAAGCCGTGGATGAAGTTGGTGGTCCCGTCCAGCGGATCGATGATCCACTGATGGTCGCTTGAGCCCTGGGCGCCGCTCTCTTCCCCGAGAAAACCGTGCTCGGGATAATGCTTGCGAATGTGGTCAATGATGACCTGCTCGGCGGCGCGGTCCACCTGGGTGACAAACTCGTTACGGCCCTTAACATCCACGGTCAGAGTGTCCAGCCGTTTCAACTGGCGCACGATCAAGTCACCGGCGCGGCGGGCAGCGCCCACCCCAATGTTGAGCATGGCATGCAATGGAACGATCCTTTCAGCGCCTGGTGTCGCGCCTCGCGGGCGTGAGCGAAGCGGGATCAGAGTAAAATAATCGGTTTAGCGAAACAAACGCCCCATGCATATTCCCATTCGCATCATTCTGGTGGCGACGTCCCACCCTGGCAACATCGGCGCCAGCGCGCGGGCCATGAAGACCATGGGCCTGACCGATCTGGTCCTGGTCAGGCCCGCCCGCTTCCCCGATGCCGAGGCCACCGCCCGCGCTTCCGGCGCCGATGATGTGCTCAGTCGCGCGCGGGTCGTGGACGGCCTGGCGGAGGCCATCAGCGATTGTCACTTCGTGCTGGGCGCCAGCGCGCGGCCTCGCAGTCTGGCCTGGCCGACCGTCGGGCCCAGGGAGGCGGCGCAATTGGCGTGGCGGGAAACCCCTCGCGGCCAGGTGGCCGTGGTCTTCGGGCCGGAGCAGTCGGGGCTGGATAACGAGCACCTGGCGCGCTGTCAGCAGTTGGTGCAGATTCCGGCCAACCCGGGCTACAGCTCGTTGAATCTGGCCATGGCGGTGCAGGTGATCAGTTACGAGTTGCGCATGGCCGCGGCGCCGGAGTTGCCGCGGCAGCCGCCGGAGACAAGGCTGGCCACCGGCGCTGAGCTGGAACACTTCCATGGCCACCTGCGGGAGGTCCTGGAGGTGTCCGGCTTCTTGAACCCGGATCATCCGCGGGCGCTGTTGCTGCGGCTGCGGCGGCTGTTTAACCGTGCCGAATTGGATCAGAACGAGGTGAACATACTGGAGGGCATACTGAGCGCGCTGGATCCGCGCCGCTCGTCTCGCTCATGAACACGGCGAACGAAATCTATCTGGACTACGCGGCGACCACGCCGGTGGATGCTCGCGTGGTCGAGGCCATGGCCGGTTACCTGGGGCGGGATGGCGCCTTCGCCAATGCCGCATCGATCCATGCGCCGGGGCGGCGGGCCGCTGCGGCGATCGCGCGGGCGCGGGCCCAGGTGGCCGCTGCCGTGGGCGCAGACCCGGGCCATATCCTGTTCACCTCCGGTGCCACCGAGTCTGACAACCTGGCCATTCGAGGCGCGATGCAGTACTACCGGGACCGGGGCAGCCATTTGATCACCGCGCGCACTGAGCACAAGGCGGTGTTGGATACCTGTGCCGATCTGCACCGCCAGGGCTGTAGCGTCACCTATCTGGACTGCGACGAACACGGTCTGGTTCACTCGGAAGCGCTGCGCGCAGCCCTGCGCCCGGACACGGTGCTGGTATCTCTCATGCACGTCAACAATGAGACAGGCGTGGTCCAGGATATCGGCGCGCTGGGTGAAGTGTGCCGCGAGCGCGGCGTGCTGTTTCATGTGGACGCAGCTCAGAGCGTGGGTAAGCTGCCTTTAGACCTGGCTGAGCTGCCTGTTGATCTGGCGTCCCTGACGGCCCACAAGGCCTATGGTCCCAAGGGCATTGGCGCGCTCTACATGGCCGCCGGCGTGGGGGTCAGCCGTCTGCAGGCCGGCGGTGACCAGGAGAGGGGGCTGCGACCTGGCACCTCGCCCACCCACCAGATTGTCGGCATGGGGGCGGCCTTTGAACTTGCCGCGACGGCGCCCAAGCGCAATGAGATCGAAGGCTTGCGGCGGCGCCTCTGGGAGGGTCTCAAAACTCTGCCCGGCGTGCGGGTGAACGGCCATCCCACCCAGCGCGTTGCCCATATTCTAAACGTCAGCTTTCCGGGCGTGGAGGGCGAGAGTCTGCGGTTCGCCCTGCAACCCCTGGCGGTCTCGGCAGGCTCGGCGTGCACGTCGGACAATCCGGAGGGCTCCCACGTGTTGCGCGCCCTGGGCCTGGGCGAACATCTGGCCCAGAGCAGCCTGCGGTTCAGCCTTGGCCGCTTCAGCACGGCCGGGGAGGTGGAGGCAGCCGCCGCCTTGGTCCACGAGGCCGTGTTGCGCCTGCGCGCGCTGGCTCCGGAGGCGCCCCCGTGGACCCGGCAGGGGCAGCAATCGATCTAAGTTTCCTTTAGACTATTCAGACGGTTATGGACTACAGCGGGGAGGTTCAGCGGCGCTTTGCCGCCCCGGGCAGAATAGCCCGGGCCACCGAGCACACGGGCTGCGAGACGACCGGGGAGGCTGGCGACCGGTCGCTGGGGGTATGGGTCTGCTTCCATGTCCGCGCTCGAGCGGGTCAGATTGAGGCCGTTCGCTTTCAGGTTTTCGGTTGTCCGCATACCATAGCGGCCGTTTCGCTGCTGGCGGAGCGTTTGGAGGGCGAGGGCGTGGCAGCACTGGGGCGGGATTGGGCCCGGGAGCTTGCTGCGGATCTGTCGGTGCCGGCGGAGAAATTGGGCCGTTTGCTGGTCTTAGAAGATGCACTGCGGGCCTGTGCCCGTCATGGCGAGCAAGGATGACGACGAGATGGCAATTTCATTGACACCAAGCGCCGCTGACCGGGTGCGCAGCTATCTGTTGCGGCGCGGTCACGGTGTCGGGCTGCGACTGGGCGTTAAGAAGACCGGCTGCTCCGGCTGGGCTTACGTGATCGATTACGCTGACGACGTGGCCGATGAGGACGTGGTCTTCGATCAGCACGGCGTTAAGCTGGTGGTGGATGCTGGCAGCCTGGCCATCATCGACGGCACCGAGGTGGATTTCGTGAAAGAAGGGATCAACGAGGCGTTCAAGTTCCGCAACCCGAACGTGAAGGGTGAGTGCGGCTGCGGTGAGAGCTTCAGCGTCTGAGCGCCCGCCGCCTGCAACCATCCCAACTGTGAAGAGGGAATAACCCAACATGGCTCAGGAAAGAACTTTGTCGATCATCAAGCCCGACGGTGTGGAGAAGAATCTCATCGGCGAGATCTATCGGCGCTTTGAGGCGGCCGGTCTCAACATCGTGGCCGCCAAGATGGTGCATCTGCGCAGGGATCAGGCGGAGGGCTTTTACGCCGTGCACCGCGAACGCCCCTTCTTTCCCGATCTGGTCAGCTACATGATTTCGGGCCCGATCATGGTGCAGGTCCTGGAGGGTGCGGAGGCCATTGCCCGGAATCGGGAGATCATGGGTGCCACCAATCCCGCCGATGCCGCGCCCGGCACCATCCGAGCTGATTTCGCCAACAGCATCGAGGAGAATGTGGTGCACGGCTCGGATGCCCCGGAGACGGCCGCGGAAGAAGTGGCGTTCTTCTTCGGCAAGGCGGAGCTGTGTCCACGCACGCGCTGACCCTGCAGCCGCACGAGTCGGCGGCAGCGACCAACCTGCTCGGATTGGCGCAGGATCAGCTGGCGCAGTTTTTCGAAGCGCTGGGGGAAAAACCATTTCGCGCCCGGCAACTGATGCAGTGGGTGTACGGTCAGGGCGAGCTGGACTTTGCCGCCATGACCACCCTGAGCAAGGTTCTGCGGCAGCGCTTGGCCGACGGTGCTTGCCTGGAGTTGCCGGCGATTCGCCACACGGAGCGCTCCGCCGACGGCACGGTGAAATGGCTGTTGGATGTGGGTCATGCCCAGGCCGTGGAAACGGTGTTTATTCCCGAGAGCCGGCGCGCCACGCTGTGTATTTCTTCCCAGGCGGGCTGTGCCCTGGACTGCGCTTTTTGCGCCACCGCGCAGCAGGGCTTCAACCGGAACCTGACTGCCGCGGAAATTATCGGCCAGGTGTTGGTGGCCAATCGCGAGCTGGGACTGGGCGAGGACAAGCGCTGGCCGGTCAGCAACGTGGTTTTCATGGGCATGGGTGAGCCCCTGGCCAACTATCGCAACCTGGTGCCCGCGGCGCGGATTCTGGTGGACGATCTGGGCTTCGGCTTGTCGCGACGGCGCGTCACGGTAAGCACTGCCGGGCTGGTGCCCCAGCTGCATCGCCTGGCGGAGGACTGTAACGTGGCACTGGCTGTGTCCCTGCACGCCCCCACGGACGACCTGCGGGATGAGTTGGTTCCCATCAATCGCCGCCATCCCATCGCCGAGCTGCTGGATGCCTGCTGGCATTACGCAGCCGCCCGGCGCACCCGCGACATCACCTTCGAGTACGTGATGCTGCGGAACGTGAACGACAGCGTCGCTCAGGCAGAGCAGTTGGCCAGGTTGCTGCGGGGACGCCCGGCCAAGGTGAATCTCATTCCGTTCAACAGTTTTTCCGGCACTCAGTTCAAGTGCGCCACCCCCGAGGCCATCGATCGTTTTCACGATCGTTTGAACCGGCGGGGCGTATTGGCTACGGTGCGACGAACCCGGGGCGACGACATCGCCGCTGCCTGCGGTCAGTTAGCCGGCCGCGTGTCCGATCGGACTCGGGTGCGGCTGGGTGAAAAGATGGCCAGACCGAGACTAAGCTGATGAGACACGTGCGGGTACTGTGTGCGCTAGCCATACTGCCCATACTGGGCTGCGTCACCGAGGGCGAGCTGGTCAGCACCACCATCGATCCGGAGGAGGCTGCCGAGGTCAACCTGAATCTGGGCATCGCCTATATCCGGCAGGGCCGCTGGGACCTGGCCCGGGAGAAGCTGGAGAAGGCCATCGATCAAAATCCGGAGCTGGCCGAAGCCTACAGCGCGCTGGCGATCGTTTACGACAATCTGGGCGAGCCGGAGCTGGCGGAGAGCAACTATCGCACGGCGGTGCGCTTGGGGCCGGAGAATTCCTCGGTGTTGAACGCCTACGCGGTGTTCCTGTGTCGCCAGGGTCGCGGCGATCGAGCTGAGGAATACTTTCAAAAAGCTGCCGCCAATCCCCGCTACACTACACCAGAAGCAGCGCTGACAAACGCGGGCGTGTGTATGCGCAACATGGGTCACTTGGACAAGGCGGAAACCTACTTCCGCAGCGCGCTCGCAAAAAATTCGCGCTTTCCGGACGCGTTGTTTCAGCTCACTGATATCGCCTACGGTCGGGACAATCTGATGCAGGCGCGGGCATTCTTGCAGCGTTACATGGCGTCCGCGCCCGCCAACCCACAAATTCTATGGCTGGGGATCCGCATCGAGCGGGGCCTGGGTGATGAGGGCGCGGCGCAGCGTTACGCCGGCGAGCTGAAGAGCAAATTCCCAGAGTCCAGCGAGGTCAACCAGCTGCTCGAGTTGGAGCGCCGTGTCGGAGCCGGCTGATCAGGCGGCCGGAGACCAGGCCGACCAGGCGCCGCCCACGGTAGGCGCCCAGTTGCGCACCGCCCGGGATGCGCAAGGCGTTGAACTGGATGCCGCCAGCCGTTCCCTGCGCATCGAGGCCGCAATGATCGCGGCTTTGGAGGCGGATGATTTTGCCGCCTTAAGCGCGCCCGTGTTTACCAAAGGTTATCTCAAGCGTTACGCCGTCTATCTGGGCCTGGACGCTGACGCTCTTCTGGAACGCTACCGCGAGCAGGTGGGCGATGAGCAGCAGCCCGTGGTGAGCGGCAGTTCACCCATCAAGCTGCGCGATGAACGCCAGATTGCTCTCTGGATCGTGGCCGCGGCCCTGCTGGTGATCGTTGCGCTGGCAGCGTTCTTATGGATCAGTCGCGGTGACGACCGGCCAGCGGAACCACCCATGCAACTGGAGCCGCTGTCCGATCCGGAGCCAGCCGCGCCGGCGGACGACGGGGTGCCGGTCCCGGACCCGAACCCGCCAGCGCCGCCGGCGCCGCCGGACGCGGCGCTTGAAGCGAACTCGCCTGTGGTTGCCGACAGCGAGCCCGAGTCCGCCGTTGTCCAGGCTGAGTCCGAGCCAGCGGCGCCCTCGGAGCAGGTTGATTTGCAGATTGAGTTGGCGTTCACCGAGGACTGCTGGGCTGAAGTGACCGACGCCCGCGGCACCCGGCTGTTCTACGGTCTAGGCCGGGCTGGGGCGCGCTCCCGGTTCAACGCGGTACCGCCCGTGTCTTTTCTCATCGGCAACGTGAACGGTGTGACGGTTACGGTCGACGGTGCGGACTACACGGCGCCGCCGGAAAGCCGTCAGGGTAACCTTGCGCGCTTCGTGCTGTCGGCAACGGGTGCCTGAAACGCCTCCTCAAAGTCATGAGCGAAACCATTAAGCCTATTCGCGGCATGAATGACATCCTGCCGCAGGACTCCCATCTGTGGCAGCGGGTGGAGCGGCTCGCTGGTGAGCTGTTTGAGTCCTATGGCTATCGCCAGGTTCGCATCCCGGTGCTCGAGCGCACCGAGTTGTTCAAACGTTCCATCGGCGAGGTCACCGACATTGTCGAAAAGGAGATGTACACGTTTCTCGATCGCAGCGGCGACAGCGTCACGCTACGTCCTGAAGCCACCGCCGGGATCGTGCGCGCTGCGCTGAGCCATGGTTTGTTGCACAACCAGCAGCACAAGGTCTGGTGTGCCGGCCCCATGTTTCGTTACGAGCGGCCGCAAAAGGGCCGTTATCGGCAATTCCATCAGCTGGACGTGGAAGCGCTGGGCTATCCAGGCCCGGATGTGGATGCCGAGATGATCGCCCTGTCGGCTCGTCTGTGGGCGCGCCTGGGACTCACCGGCCTGCGTCTTGAGATCAACAGCCTCGGTACGCCGGAGTCGCGCGTGGGTTATCGCGATGCCCTGGTGGCCCATTTCGAGAGCCATCGGGACGCCCTGGACGACGACAGCCAGCGGCGGCTGGCCACCAATCCGCTGCGGATTCTGGACAGCAAGAACCCGGCCATGGCTGCCGTGATTGCCGCGGCGCCGCGGGTGACCGACTATCTGGATCCGGAATCAGAGCAGCACTTCGGCGAGTTGCAGGCGCTGCTGAGGCAAGTGGGAATCCAGTTCAGCGTCAATCCGCGCCTGGTCCGGGGGCTGGACTACTATTCCCGCACCGTTTTCGAATGGCTGACCGATCAGCTGGGTGCCCAGGCGGCTGTGTGTTCCGGGGGCCGCTACGACGGCCTGATCGGCCAGCTGGGCGGTAAACCCACCCCTGCCATCGGCTGGGCATTGGGTATGGAGCGCATTGTGGAGCTTTTGAGCATGGCGGATGGGGCGCCGCCGCCGCGACCCCACGCCTATCTGGTCATGGGCGGCGCGGCGGCCCGGCGGGCCGGGTTCGGAATGGCCGAACGTCTGCGTGATGCCCTACCGGGTCTGGATCTGGAGCTGGACTGCGTGGCGGGTAGCTTCAAGGCGCAGATGCGCCGGGCCGACAAACGGGGCGCGGATCTGGCATTGATCCTGGGTGATGACGAGCTGGAGCGGGATCTGATCAGCGTCAAGCCGCTGCGCGCCGCGGGCGCTACCCAGGAGCAGCTCACCTTTACGGCGTTGGTGGATTATCTGCAGCCCTATCTGAGCCAGACGCGCTAAAATAGCCGCCTTTTATTCGGCTTGAGCCCCCGGGAGAGCTCACATGGACGAATATCTTTCCGAACAGGAACAAATCCAGCGCCTGCGAGACTGGTGGGCCGACAACGGTTGGTTCATCGTCGGCGGGGTTGTGCTCGGCGTGGGGGCGCTGGTGGGCTGGAATCAGTACCAGTCCTATCTCACTCAACAGTCCGAGGCGGCGGCGGAGATTTATTTGCAGCTGCAGGATGCAGTGGAGGATGGTGTCGAGGATGACGCTCTGACCCTGTCGAGCCAGCTCAGCGACGAGTTTCCCAACACGCCCTATGCCGATCAGGCGGGTCTGGCCATGGCGCGGCTGTTCATGGACGCCAGCGAGCCCCAGCGCGCTGCCGAGTATCTGCGCAGCGTCATGGAAAGCACGGCGGATGCGGAACTGGGTTTGATTGCCCGGTTACGCCTGGCGCGGGTGCTGTCCTATCTGGAGCAGCATGACGACGCGCTGGCCCTGATCGAGGGTGTGGACGCGGGCCGTTTCCGCGGCCGCTACAGCGAGGTGATGGGAGATATCCATGTGGCCCAGGGCCGCGTGGATCGGGCGCGCGCGGCGTATGGTCAGGCCTTGAGCGATCTGGAACCGGGGCTGGTGGATCGAGTTCTGGTACAGATGAAACTGGACGATCTGCCCGCCACGGCGGACGACGCGGCGGGGGCCTTGGAGCAGCCGACCGAAGAGCCGTCCGAGGACAGTGAATGAAGCGTCCGCTCCTCATTGCCCTGGCCCTGCTGGTCGGCGGTTGCGGCCTGTTTGGTGACAAGGACGATCCCAGCGAGCCGCCGGCGGAGCTGATCAGCTTCCGCAACGAGTTGCCGGTGCGCAAGCTTTGGAGCGCCAAGGTTGGCGGGGGCGGGGAAGATCTGCGGCTGGCCTTGAGCCCTGCCACCGACGGCGCGCGGATCTACGCTGCCAGCCATGCCGGCCGCGTTGGCGCATTTGATGCCGAGTCGGGGCGGCGGCTCTGGTCGGTCGACACCGATCTGCCCCTGTCCGCGGGTCCCGCGTTCGGCAACGGCATCCTGGCGCTGGGGACCAGCGACGGCGACCTGGTGGCTCTGGACGCCGCAGACGGCAGCGAGCGCTGGCGGCAACCCGTGGGCAGCGAGGTTCTGGCCAGCCCCGCCGTGGGCAGCGGCGTGGTGGCTCTGCGCACGGTAGATGGCCGCTTGCGCGGTTTTGCCGCGGCCGACGGGGTGGAGTTGTGGTCGGTAGAGCAGTCGGTGCCGCGGCTGATCTTGCGCGGCAATGCACGGCCAGTGATCGCCGGCCTCACTGTCGTAGCCGGCTTCGATAACGGCCGCTTGGGTGCATACGATGTGACCACGGGCGAGGCAGCTTGGGAGTTCACCCTGGCGGCGCCCGCGGGTCGCACCGAATTGGATCGCCTGGTGGATGTCAGTGCCGGGGTCAAGGTCGTGGGCGACGACGTTTATGCCGTGGGTTATCAGGGACGCCTCCTGGGGGTTGCTTTAGAAAGCGGGCAGGCGCTGTGGCAGCGGGAAATGTCCTCCTTCAGCGGTCTGGATGCGGACTGGAACAATGTTTACGTCACCGACGACGCCGGCGAGGTGGTGGCTGTGGCGCGCAACAGCGGCCGGCCGGTGTGGCGTCAGGATGGGTTGCGGCGCCGGGACGTCACCGCCCCAACCCCCTACCAGAATGCGGTGGTGGTGGGCGATTTCGAGGGTTATCTGCATTGGCTGGCTGCTGAAGACGGCAGCATGCTGGCCCGAACCCGGGTGGACTCCAGTCGGGTCACCGGACCGCCTCTCGTCGTGGGGGAGGTTCTTTACGCCCAGAGCGACGGCGGTTCCCTGGTTGCCTTCGGGGTCGTGCGCCGCTCGGCCCGCCGCTGAGCGACGGCGGTGCCGTCGGTTGTCCCATCATGCTGCCCGTTATCGCCCTGGTTGGCCGGCCGAACGTCGGCAAGTCCACCCTCTTTAATCGCCTGACCCGTTCCCGGGATGCCCTTGTGGCCGACTACCCGGGTTTGACCCGGGATCGTCAATACGGCTTCGGCAAGCTGGGCGAGCGACCCTACGTTGTGGTGGATACCGGTGGCCTGGAGGGAGACGACGAGTCGCTCCAACAGGCCATGTCCGAGCAGACCCATCAGGCCATCGACGAGGCCGACGCGGTGGTTTTCATTGTGGATTATCGCGACGGTCTGACAGCGGCGGATGAGCGCATCGGGGCTGCCTTACGCCGGCGCGGCAAGGCGGTGCATCTGGTGGTGAACAAAGCGGAGGGGGTGCAGCGGGACCTGGCCACGGCCGAGTTTCACGGCCTGGGCCTGGGTGACCCCGTCGCCGTTTCGGCGCTGCACGGAGATCGAGTGGCCGAGTTGATGGGGCAGGTGTTGGCGCCATTCGGCCCGGCGCCGGCGGCGCTGGATGAGGATGTGGCCGATCGGCAGCGCACCGTGGCCGTCGTTGGGCGACCCAACGTGGGCAAATCCACCTTGATCAATCGACTGCTGGGCGAGAACCGGTTGCTGACTTTTGATCAGCCGGGTACCACGCGGGACAGCGTGCGGGTGCCGCTGGAGCGCGACGGCGAGCCCTATGTGCTGCTGGATACCGCCGGCCTGCGGCGTAAGGGCCGGGTCACCGAACGCATTGAGAAGTTCAGCATTGTGCAGACGCTGAAGGCCATTGATGAGGCGGGCGTGGTGATCTTTCTGCTGGATGCCCGCGAGGGCGTCACTGATCAGGACGTCAGTCTGATCGGCATGGTGCTGGAACGGGGCCGGCCGCTGGCCGTGGGCGTGAACAAATGGGACGGTCTGTCCGCCGAGCAGCGCCGGCAGGTCCGGGATCAGCTGGACCGCCGCCTGAGCTTTTTGAATTTTGCTCAGGTGAAGACGGTCTCCGCATTGCACGGGTCGCGGATTGATGAGCTGCTGCAGGCCGCGGCGCAAGCCGAAGCTGCCGCAGGCCGCGCCCTGCCCACACCGCAGCTCAACGATGTCCTGCGCGACGCGGTGGCTGCCCATCCGCCGCCGGTGGTGCGGGGGCGACGGGTCAGGCTGCGCTATGCCCATCAGGGTGGTCGCCGTCCGCCGCTGATCGTGGTCCACGGTAGTCAGGCCAACCGGCTGCCGGCCCACTACCGGCGCTACCTGATCAATACCTTCCGTAAGGCGTTCGACCTCATTGGCACCCCGATCCGACTGGAGCTGAAGCAGGGTGATAATCCCTTCGCCGGTCGCCGCAACCCGCTTACGCCGCGCCAGCAGCGCAAGCGGGAACGCCTGCTGAAACACGTCAAGCGGCGCCGCTAGCCCGCGGCGTGGGCCAGCCGTGTCACAATAGGGCCATGGCCGGGGCGCGGTTGCAGATACAGATCCAGGGTGAGTTCAACATGCACCGGGGCGGCGTGTTGCGTGAACCCGTCATTGCCTACGAGACCTGGGGCCGACCAAATCACGCTGGGGACAACGGCGTGTTGATCTTCACCGGCCTGTCGCCCTCGGCCCACGCCGCCTCCTGCGTGCAGGATCCGGCACCCGGTTGGTGGGAAGAGATGATCGGCCCGGGCCGGGCTATCGACACCAATCGCTTCTACGTGATTTGCGTGAATTCCCTGGGCAGCTGCTTCGGCTCCACGGGTCCTGCGTCTGTTGATCCGCAAACGGGCCAGCCCTATCGGCTGACTTTTCCCGTGCTGACTCTGGAGGACGTGGCGGCCGGCGGTGCCGCATTGCTGGATCATCTGGGGATCAATACCTTGCAGGCGGTGGTCGGCCCGTCCATGGGCGGTATGACGGCGCTGGCGTTCGAGATTCTGTTCCCGGGTCGCTCCCGGGACTTGCTGGTGATTTCCTCGGCGGCGCGCTCGCTGCCGTTTGCTATTGCGCTGCGCTCCTTGCAGCGGGAGATGATTCGGCGCGATCCGCACTGGGCCAATGGCCAGTATACGGCTGAACGCATGCCCATCACCGGCATGCGCCTGGCGCGCAAGCTCGGCATGATCACCTATCGTTCGGCGCTGGAATGGCGCCAACGTTTTGGCCGTGAGCGCATTGCTGCCGAGCGCGCACCGGGGGATGCCTTTGGCATGGATTTCGAGATCGAGTCCTATCTGGAAGCCCACGCCCTGAAATTCATCGGGCAGTTCGATCCCAACTGTTATCTTTATCTATCCCGGGCCAGCGATCTGTTTGACGTGGCCGAGCACGGCGCCAGTGTTGCTGCGGGACTGGACCGGGTGCAGGCGCGGCGGGTGCGGGTTATCGGCGTGACCACCGACTTTCTTTTTCCCATCGAACAGCAGCGGGAGTTGGCGGAACTGCTGGACCGGCCGGGTCGCGGCGCGGAACTGATAGAGCTGCCCTCAATTCAGGGTCACGACTCCTTTCTGGTGGACATGGATCGCTTTCGGCCGGCGGTGGCGGATTTCTTTGCCTGAGAGTCGGGGTCCTGCCGACCGAGCACCCGGGCCGTTAACCCGCCGCGGGCAAGGCGCACGTCGATCAGATCCTCTGGCGCAACCTGGTCCGCGTCGCTCACTAAAGCCTGATCCGCGCTGCGGGTGACGATGGCATAACCCCGGGCCAGGGTGGCCAGGGGGCTTAATCCCTCCAAAGCGCGTGCTGCCAGCCGGAGCCGGGTCCGGCGCTGCTCAACAAGCGTGCTCATCTGCCGGTCCAGGTCCGCCCGGACCTGCTGCAAACGGCCAACCAGGAGAGCCACGCGGTTGCGCGGCGCAGCGGCGGCAAGCGCTTGTGCCAGGTGCTGCACCTGCCAGCTCGCCGTGCGCAGGGCACTCTTTTGGGCGCGCAGCAGCCGTCCCTCAAGCTCGTCAAGCCTTTGGCTGCCCTGGGCCAGTTGCACGGCCGGGCTGACGCTGGCCAGACGCCTGCTCAAGCCCTGATAGCGCACCTGACGCTGGCTGAGCAGGGTGGGCAGCGTACGCCCCAAGCGCCGGGCCAGGCTGGCGAGCTGGCGCTGCCATTCTGCGGCGTCGGGTACCGCGAGCTCCGCAGCGCCGGAGGGGGTGGGCGCGCGCAGGTCGGCGACGAAATCCACGATGGTGAAGTCCACCTCGTGGCCGACGCCGGCAATGACCGGCGTGGTTAACGAAAACAAGGTTCGCGCCAGCCCTTCATCATTGAAGGACCACAGATCTTCCAGGGAGCCCCCACCACGCACCAGCAGCAGCACGTCGCATTCGGCCCGTTGCTCCGCCAGCGCCAGGGTGGCGGCAATCTCGGCCGCTGCCCCCGCCCCCTGAACCGGGGTGGGATAGACGGTCACCGGCACGGCCGGGAAGCGTCGCCCCAGGACGTGCAGCACGTCCCTGAGCGCGGCGCCCGTGGGCGAGGTGATCACGCCGATGCGCCGGGGCAGCCGGGGCGGCGTCCGCTTCACCGCCGCATCGAACAGCCCCTCCGCTTTCAGTTTGGCCTTGAGCGCCTCGAACTTGCGCCGGAGCAAGCCCTCGCCGGCCTCTTCCATGAAGTCGACGACGATCTGGAACTCCCCGCGCGCCTCATACAAGCTCACCCGACCCTGCAGCAGCACCTGCTGGCCGTCTTCCGGAGTGAACTCCAGGCGGCGATTGGCCTGGCGGAACATGGCGCAGCGCACCTGGGCGCGGCTGTCTTTCAAAGTCCAGTAGAGATGGCCCGAGGAGGGGCGGGCGACGTTGGATAGCTCGCCCTCTACCCAGACGCTGCCCAGGCCCCGTTCGATGGCGTCCCGCGCCGTTCGATTGAGCCTTGAGACGGTGTACACGTCCCGCCCGGGCGCCAACAGGTCCAGAGTCTCGCCGGAGGTTTCCATGGCACCGAGTATAACCAGCCTGAGGTTCGATCCGGATTTACCCGAGGCAGGGGGAGCCGTAAACTAACCCGTTTACCCGCGGACCTTACGGATCGTCCATGCGCATCGCCCACGACGCCCTGACCTTTGACGACGTTCTGCTCCAGCCGGCCTATTCGGACGTGCTGCCCCGGGATGTTGATCTGACTGCCCGGCTGACGCGCGACATCAATCTGTCCATCCCAATCCTCTCGGCGGCCATGGATACGGTCACCGAGGCGCGCCTGGCCATCACTCTGGCCCAGGAGGGGGGCCTTGGCGTCATTCACAAGAACATGTCGCCAGCGGCTCAGGCGCGCCAGGTCTCCCAGGTAAAGAAGTACGAGAGCGGCATCATCTCCGATCCCATTACCGTGGGACCCGAACTCACCATCCGCCAGGTCATCGATTTAACCCGCGCCAAGAACATTTCGGGCGTGCCGGTCGTGGAGGGGGATCAGCTGGTGGGTATCGTGACCCACCGGGACCTGCGCTTTGAGACCCAGCTGGATGCGCCGGTCGCTACCGTCATGACACCGAAGGAAAAGCTGGTCACGGTGCGCGAAGGCGCAGACTCCGAGGAAGTGCTCAGCCTGCTGCATCGCTACCGGATCGAGAAGGTTCTGGTGGTGGATGACGACTTCCAGCTGCGCGGCATGATCACCGCCAAGGATTTCCAGAAGGCCACCGACTTTCCCAACGCCTCCAAGGATGCCCGCGGAGCCCTGCGGGTGGGCGCCGCCGTGGGCACGGGCGCGGATACGGATGAGCGGGTGGCGGGGCTGGTTGAGGCGGGCGTGGATGTGCTCGTGGTGGATACGTCCCACGGCCATACGGCAGGTGTGATCGGCCGGATTCAGCAGATCAAGCGGGAGTATCCCGACCTGCAGGTGATCGGCGGCAATATTGTCACCGCCGAGGCGGCCCGGGCGTTGGCAGACGCCGGTGCCGATGCGGTCAAGGTGGGCATCGGGCCGGGCTCCATCTGCACCACCCGGGTGGTGGCGGGGGTGGGGGTGCCCCAGATCACCGCCGTGGCCAACGTGGCCGAGGCGCTCAAGGGGACCGGCATACCCCTCATCGCCGACGGGGGCATCCGCTTTTCCGGGGATCTGGGTAAGGCGCTGGTGGCCGGCGCCCACTGCGTCATGATTGGCAGCCTGTTCGCGGGCACGGAAGAATCCCCGGGCGAAGTTGAGTTGTATCAGGGACGTTCCTACAAGTCTTATCGGGGCATGGGTTCGCTGGGTGCGATGGGGCAGCAGCATGGCTCCTCGGACCGCTATTTTCAGGATGCCAGCGAGCAGCTGGAGAAACTGGTCCCGGAAGGTATCGAGGGCCGCGTGCCCTACAAGGGCCCGCTGGTGGCCATCGTGCATCAGCTCATCGGGGGGCTGCGCGCCGCCATGGGCTATACCGGCAGTCGCAACATCGAGGAGATGCGGAACGGGCCCCAGTTCGTGCGCATCACCAGCGCGGGCATGAAGGAAAGCCACGTGCACGACGTCACCATCACCAAGGAGGCGCCGAACTACCGCTCGGAGTGACGGCCGCCGTGAGTCAAGCCAGACAAGAAACCGCGCCCGGCGCTGTGCTCGCTGAGCGGCGCATCCTGATTCTGGATTTCGGGTCCCAGTACACCCAGTTGATCGCCCGGCGGGTCCGGGAAGCGGGCGTGTACAGCGAGATCTATGCCTGGGATGTGGACCCGGCGGCGATTCGTGCCTTTGATCCCGCTGGCATCATTCTCTCCGGCGGCCCGGAATCGGTGACGGCCACGCAGCCTCCGGCCATCGATCCCATCGTGCTGGAACTGGGCGTGCCCCTTCTGGGGATCTGCTACGGCATGCAGGCGCTGGCAGCGGCGCTCGGGGGCACCGTGGCCAGTGCCAGTCATCGCGAGTTTGGCTACGCGGAGGTCACGCTGGGGGATGAGAATCTGCTGTTGAGCGCGATCCCCAGTTCCGGCCGGCTGAAGGTCTGGATGAGTCATGGCGATCGGGTGGAGCGGTTACCGGCGGGCTTTCGTGCCATCGCGGCAACCTCCAATGCGCCTTTAGCGGGCATGGCCGACGACGGACGGCGTATCTTCGGCCTGCAGTTTCACCCGGAAGTGACTCACACCGAGCACGGCCAGGCCATCATCGAACAGTTCGTGCGTGAGATCTGCGCCTGTCCCCCTGTCTGGACGTCGGCCAACATCATCGCCGAGCATGTTCAGCAGGTGCGCGACAGAGTCGGGTCGGACCGGGTTCTGTTGGGTTTGTCCGGTGGCGTGGATTCCTCCGTGGTGGCGGCCCTGCTGCACCAGGCCATCGGTGATCAGCTGGTCTGCGTGTTTGTGGATCACGGCCTGCTGCGCCATAACGAGGGTGATCAGGTCATGGCCACCTTCGCCGAGCACCTGGGCGTGCAGGTGGTCCGGGTGAATGCGGAGCGGCGTTTTCTGGATGCGTTGGCCGGTGTCACGGACCCGGAGGACAAGCGCAAAATTATCGGCGGCCTGTTCATCGACGTGTTCGAGGAAGAGGCGCACCGCCTGGAAGGGATCGGCTGGCTGGCCCAGGGCACGATTTATCCGGACGTGATCGAATCCGCCGGCGCTGCCACGGGCAAGGCTCACGTGATCAAGTCCCATCACAACGTGGGCGGCCTGCCGGAACGCATGAAGCTCAAGCTGGTGGAGCCGTTGCGCGACCTGTTCAAGGACGAGGTGCGCCACATTGGCGTGGAACTGGGTCTGCCCCGGGAGTTGGTCTATCGTCACCCGTTCCCCGGTCCGGGTCTGGGCGTTCGTATCCTGGGCGAAGTTCGCAAGGAGTATGCGGATCTGCTGCGCTCGGCTGACGACATCTTTATCCAGGAGCTCAAGAGCCAGGGACACTACGACAGCGTGAGTCAGGCCTTCGCCGTGTTTCTGCCGGTGCGCTCGGTGGGCGTCATGGGTGACGGACGACGCTACGACTATGTGGTGGCGCTGCGGGCGGTGGAGACAGTGGACTTCATGACGGCGCGCTGGGCTCATCTGCCCTACGAGTTTCTGGATCACGTGTCGCGGCGCATCATCAACGAAGTGCCGGGCATTTCCCGGGTGACCTACGACATCTCCGGCAAGCCGCCTGCCACCATCGAATGGGAATAACCCATCCCGCCGATGCTGCCTGGATGGCTCGTGCTCTCGACCAGGCCCGCGGGGCTGCCGAACGGGGTGAGGTCCCGGTGGGCGCGGTGCTGGTGCGAGGCGAGGCGCTGGTGGCGGAGGCGGGCAACAGTCCGGTGGCTGCAAATGACGCCACCGCCCATGCGGAGATACTGGTGCTGCGCGCTGCGGGCCGCAAGCTGGGCAACTATCGGTTGCCCGGGACGACCCTATACGTGACGCTGGAACCTTGCGCCATGTGCGCGGGCGCGCTGGTGCACGCGCGCGTGGACCGCTTGGTGTACGGGGCAGCCGATTCTCGCGCAGGCGCTGCCGGTTCCATCATGGATTTGACCCGTCACCCGCAGCTCAATCATCGCCTGGAGGTCACGGGCGGCGTGCTGGCCCAGGACTCCCAGTCCCTGCTGCAGGCATTCTTCCGCGCCCGGCGCTAGCGGGTTGGGGACAGTGACCCTAATTCCGTCCTAATGACCTGATCGCTGCGGTTCGTCTAACCGT
>JBFFHS010000022.1:0-48483 GCA_041556855.1 Gammaproteobacteria bacterium | reverse complement strand
CAGGTCGATGCCCAGCTCCTGCAGCACGAACTGGCGTCCAGTCTCTGGTCCCAGGACGTGCTCCGGGAATGGGCCTGGAACCCGCTTATCTACACCAGGCTGGCGGGCAGCTCCGTATACACATTATTGGCCCGGGACTTTGCGCCCCTCAACGAGCGTCTCGGCAACGCGGCCAGACGCATGCGAGCGCTGCCTAAGCTCCTGACCCAGGCTCGCGAATCCCTCGATAAAAGCCGCGTACCCAGAGTCCATGCAGAAACAGCCGTGAAGCAAAATCCGGGGCTATTGGCCATCATGGACAATATGATCAAGCCCCGGCTTGGCGACGTCAGTGCCCAGTTGCGGGCTGAACTGGAAGCCGCCATGGCAGTGGCAACGGCGGCGATTGAGGCCCATCAGGACTGGCTGGAGGACGAGCTGCTGCCGAACGCAACGGGCGAGTTTCGAATCGGCCGGGCGAAATTCGCCCGCAAACTGGCCTTTGCCCTGAATTCCCCGCTCTCCATGGCGGAAATCAAAACCCGGGCTGAGCAGGAGTATCTCAGGGTTCGCGCCCGCATGTACGAGGCGGCTCAGGATGTCTATGGTCGCCGCAATCCCGGCACGTCTCTTCCCGTTCACCAGAGCGACGACGAACGGCAGGCGTTCATTGAACAGGCGTTGGAACTGGCCTATCAGGACGTGCCGGAGCGTGATGGCATTGTGGCCTTCGCGGCGCAAACCCTGGCCGCGACCACAGCCTTCGTGCGCGAAAAAGACCTGATATCGCTACCGGATGATCCGGTGGAAATTATCATCATGCCGGAATTTCAGCGCGGCGTGGCGGTGGCCTATTGCGACTCGCCGGGGCCACTGGACAAGGGCCTGCAGACCTTTTACGCCGTGGCCCCGCTGCCTGAGGACTGGAGCGATGCCCAGGTGGCCTCGTTCCTGCGCGAATACAACAGTCTTTCCATCGAAGATCTGACCATTCACGAGGCCATGCCCGGGCACTACGTGCAACTGGCCGCTGCCAACGAGTATCCCTCGCTGCTGCGGCGTGTGCTGTCCTCCGGTCCATTCATCGAGGGTTGGGCTGTATATGCCGAGCGGATGATGATCGAGGCAGGCTACAAAGACGGTGATCCGCTCATGCGGCTGGTTAATCTCAAGTGGTACCTTCGCGCCGTGATTAACGCCCTCATCGATGAGGGGATTCATGCGGGTGGTATGACGCGGGATCAGGCGATGGAGCTCATGATGCGCGGCGGTTTCCAGGAAGAAAGCGAGGCGGCCGGCAAATGGACCCGCGCCCAGCTGACCTCAACCCAGCTGTCCACCTATTTTGTCGGCTATCAGGAACACGCCGACCTGCGCGCGGCCACGGAGCAGGCCTGGGGCGATGATTTCGATCTCAAGCGCTATCACGATACGGTGCTGTCCTTCGGGTCACCGCCGGGTCGCTATGTGCGCGCCTTGATGCTGGATCAGCCCATCCCGGGCCCTGCGCCGGCAGCCGGAGCCGCAGCGCCGGCCGGCGTCGCCGCGAGGCGTTGATCCATACGCTCCATGTAGGCCACCAGCTTCGGGTTGGCAAGAATCTGTTCCTTCATGGGCGATGGATGCGGCGCGCGCGCGGCGCACACCAGAAAGGCATGCACGGTGGCGTCATGCTCACAGGCTAGCGGGCCAAGCAGAAAGGGCTTGTTGCCCAGCACCTCCGCGACCGCCGCCAGGTCCTGCTGGCCGATCTGATAGATCTCTTCAGGTGTGTGCCGTCCCATACCCTGCCCTTTCATGCTGCGCTTCAGACCACGCTGCACAAAGACAGGTACGAGCGACTTCAGAGGCCATGGTAACGAGCCGAAAAACTCTGGCCGAGTGAACTGCTCCCAGTTCTTCGCATCAATCCAGCGGCTGTGCACCAGGGCCCAGTAGGTGCTTTCCTCCAGCATCCGCGCGACGCTGCGACCAACTGCCAGCTGCTCCGCCGTGTAGTCGCCGGTGAGCCGATCACCGTAGGTATCTTTCAGGTATTCGACAATGAAGGCTGAGTCGGCGATCACGGTCCCGCCATCCTCGATAAACGGCAGCTTGCCCTTGGGAGCGCGGCGCAGATTGCTCAGCTGGGCAACGCTCTCAAAGGGCAGGTCCGCAAGTTGCAGGTAGTAGAGAATCTTCAAGCAGAAGGGGCTCGGATCCTGCAACGCCCAAGCGGGCCCGAATCGATAGAGGATAATCAAGGTCGCACGCTGCGCTTATTCCGGCAGGGGGATAAATTCACTGTCCCCCGGTACCCGGTCAAACTGGTCGTTGCGCCACTGCTGTTTTGCCCGTTCAATCCGGCTTTTGGAGCTGGACACGAAATTCCACCAGATGTGCCGCTCGCCATCCAGGGCCGCACCACCCAACAGCATCACGTGACTGTCAGCGTGGGCCCGCAGGGTCGGGCTACTGCGGTCAGCGAGGATGGCCAGGGTACCGGGCCGAAGGGCCTCCCCGTCCAACCGCACGCCGCCTGATGCCACGTATACCGCCCGCTCCTCATGGTCGATCTCAAGCGGCAACTCGCTGCCCTGAGGCAGCTGAGCATCACAATAAAACAGCGGCGAATAGGTGTTGACTGGTGACTCGGCGTCGAATGCGGCGCCTGCGATCAATGTGATGGTCACATCGCCGCGGGTTAGTTTGGGGAGCACGCTCGCCGGGTGATGATAAAAGCTGGGCACCACCTCTTCGTGGTCCCGGGGAAGTGCCACCCAGGACTGCATGCCGTGCAGCCGGGACGCCTTCGCGCGGGCCCGCCTCGGGGTGCGTTCGGAATGCACGATACCGCGCCCGGCTGTCATCCAGTTGACATCCCCCGGTTGGATGGTCTGGACTACGCCGAGGCTGTCGCGATGCTCGATTTCGCCGGCAAAGAGGTAGGTCACGGTCGCCAAGCCGATATGAGGATGGGGTCGGACATCGATGCCCGCCCCCGGTGGAAACTCGGCAGGCCCCATATGATCCAGAAAAATGAACGGCCCCACGGTCCGGCGCTGGGGTTGCGGCAGTAACCTGGCCACTTCAAAGCCACCCAGATCTCGGCGATTGGCTTGGATGGTCAGCTGGATGGCGGAGTTACTGGCTATGTCGGATGCTCCGAGAAAAGCAGCCACCTTAAACCAGGCGAATAAGCAGCGCCACGGGGGCGGCGCTACAATGTGGTCTCGCCATACACGGCAGTCAAACCGGGGAGATGGGTATGAAAGCATGGCAGGGGGTCCTGGGCTGGTGCTTGATGTTCGCTGTCGGCGCGGCGGCCCAGCAGCCTGCACCCGACCTGTTTACCCGCTCATGGACGGAACTCGCCCCCGGTCTATACAGCTTCGGCAGCTTCAGCGCCCGCAGCATTTTCGTGGTGGGTCAGGCCGGCGTGGCGGTGACCGATCCAGCCAACCCGGCCCAGGCCAAGGCCTTGCGCGCTGCCGTGGCGGCGGTAACCGATCGGCCCGTTCGTTACGTGATCTACTCCCACCAGCATTGGGATCATGTTCTTGGCGGGGGGATCTTCAAGGACGAAGGTGCCGAATTCATCAGCCACGAAAAATGCCTGCCCCATTGGGAACGCCATCCCCATCCGGATCTCGTGCTGCCCGATCGCACCGTGGCCGGCACGACGAGCCTGGATCTGGGTGATCGCCAGCTGGAGCTGCTGTATTTCGGTCCCAACCATGGCGATTGCACCCTGGTGATGCAGGTGACGGGCACCGATGTTTTATATGTGAACGATCTGGTCACCCCGTACAGTGTGGGGCTCGGCTTCATGCCGGACTACGATCCCTTCCAGTGGCTGCGCACGCTGCGGGAAATCGAATCGCGGGAAGACTGGTCGAGGATGGTCGGCGCCCACGGTATTGCCGTCGCGCCGCGCGAAGCGCTTGTGCAACGCCGCCGCTATCTGGAGGCCGTGATCGAGGCGGTGCAGGCAGGTATCGCGGAGGGCAAGCGCCTGGACGAGCTGTATGCGTCTATAGAACTGGCCGAGGAGTTTCGCCAGATGCGCGGCTATGAGGCCCAGCTGCCCAGGGCCGCCGAGCGGATCTATCATGCCCTCACCATGGGCTGGTGACCGGACGGGTCCAACCACCTGATGCTTCCAGGTGCCGCGCCGAAACGCCAGCCACCCGACCAGCGCCAAGGTCGATAGCGCTGTTTTACTAAGCTTCCGCAGGATGGAGGAGCTGCTATCGATATTCTAAGCCAGGTGCTGGAGGTGATTGACCTGAAGTGCCGCGCTGCGGCTCGCTACGCGGCGAGCGATCAGACGCCGATAAGCTTTTCGGGCGATCAGTCCCGAACCCATATCCTGTTGCGTGGTGCCGCCGAGTACCAGCCCGGGGCCGCGGGCGTGGCGCACAAACTCTATCCGGGCGACGTCCTGTTGCTGAATCGCCGGGAGCCCCATGGACTCAAGCCCCTGCCGACGGGCGCCACCGGGCGCATCGATACGGTCTGGTTGAGCATCGATTACCACGTCGATGAACTCAGTCCCCATCCGCTGGCGGTGCAGATGCCGCAGGAGTTGCTGCTGCGCGCGGACGAGGTCACCGATCATGCCGAGCTGCTGCGCACCGCCGAAGTGCTGGAGACCGAGCTGATCAACCATCAGCCTGGTGAGCATTTCATCGCGCTGCACCTGGGAGACGTGGTTGTCGTGGCCGCGCTACGCCGCCAACAGCGGGTCGATCAGCAGGGCAACGGTTTTCTCGCCGCGCTGGCCAACCCGGCCATTCGCCAGGCACTCGCCGCAATCCACGGCGAGCCGGCGCGCCGCTGGCAGGTCAGCGAGCTGGCGCGAGAGGCCAATTTATCGGAAGGGACTTTCAGCGAGCGCTTTCACCGGCTGGTGGGCGAGCCACCCATGCGTTACGTGCGGCTCTGGCGGCTACTGACGGCTCGGCGACTGATCGCCGCCACCCCCTTGCCGATCAGCCACATCGCGGCACGGGCCGGCTATGCCTCGTCGGGCGGCTTCTCCCGGGCGTTTCGCAGGCAGTTCGCGCTGCCACCGTCCAGCCTGCGTCGCGGCCCTTGAGCCTATCCAGGACGCCCACCCGCCAATGCTAGAATAAGGCCTATCATCCACCAGCCGATGGAGACACCATGGACGATCTGATTCGCCACTCAATGAAGCTCCAGCCCAACCGTGATGAGCTGGGACGACAGCATTTTGTCAGTGGCCTGCGCAGCTACATTCTCAACGACATGGCGGCCGGCATGGCCCAGGCTTATGAAAAACGGGCCAAGGGGGTATTTGAAAAAGAAACGGGACGCGCGCCGGAAAACGGCGACGACGTTCACAAGGCGCTCAAGCCGGACAACTACTTCAAGTTCTATTCCAGCTTCCGGTGCAACGCGCAGGAGATGGTCTGGCGCAGCATCCTGCCGACACTGGAGCGCGACGAGGCAGATTTGGCGGAGCGAGCTGAGGTGTTGGCGGCCGAGGCCGCAAGCGGCGGCGCAACTCTCACGCTGGATCCGGAGCTGGACATTCCCCGCTACGTCACGGCGGTGGACGTACATTTGATGCCAGGAAACTATACCGGCGCGGAAGGCGAGACGGGCTACGGGCCCGGTGCGCTGTACGACCATGGTCTGGCCGTATTCTCCATGGGGCTGATGGGGTCAAACCTGGATGATATTGGACGTTCGGTAGCAGGGTTCGTCAAGGCCCGGTACCCGGATTTCAAGCCCGAGCGCATCCTGGATATGGGCTGCACCATCGGTCACAACACCGTGCCCTGGGCCAAGGAGTACCCCAACGCCGAGATTCACGCAATCGACGTGGCGGCACCCTGCGTTCGTTATGGCTACGCCCGAGCCAGGGCTAATGACGTGAAAATCCATTTTCACCAGCAGAACGCCGAGCATGCGCAGTTTGAGGACGGCAGTTTTGACGTGGTGTTCTCCTCCATGTTTCTCCATGAACTGGCCCCGGCCGCTATCAAGAATGTTTTTGCCGAGGCATTTCGGCTGCTGCGTCCGGGCGGTTTGATGGTCCATATGGAGCTGCCACCCAACGACCAGATGAACGCTTACGACGGCTTTTATCTGGACTGGGACAGTTTCTACAACCAGGAGCCGTTTTATAAGCCCTTCCGTGATCAGAACTGTCAAAAGCTTTGCATCGAGGCGGGCTTTGCGGAGGAGAACTACGTGCAGTTCGTCATTCCAAGTCGCGAGGGCTATGGTGAGCAGGTTTTCCAGGAGGCCGTGGGCCACCAGGGAGACGTCGATCGGGATACGGTGGGCAGACTTGCCGCCGGCATCCAGTGGTATGCCTTCGGCGCCTGGAAATAGGGCTATGGCCGAGTGGAGCTTCAAAGGGAAGCGCGCAACCTTCTTCGACGACCCGGCCATCGATCACGTGGTCGCTATGTTGCTGGCGCTCAGCAGCGAGGTGTGGTCACTGCGAGAGCGGGTGTTTGTCATCGAAAAGGTGGCGGATGAGAGCGGACTGGACCTGTCGGCTGCTGTGGAGGCCTACCGGCTCAGCGGCGATGAGCAGGCGGCATTGACCCAGCAGCGGCAGGCGTTCATCGATCGCATCATGTTCGTGTTAAGAGAGGAGATCGAACAGCTCAAGACTCCCCAGGACTGACAGCGGGCTGTCGATCCCGCACCCGGACCGCGCGGTCCGGGAAGTCACAGAACAGCCCGTCTACTCGCAACTCGTGGAAAAAGAAAGCCAGCAACTGCTCAAAGCTGGCGGCGCCTGCGGGTAGATCATCGGCACGAAATGTGTAGGGATGTATCAACAGTCCCAGGGCCCGGGCGGTGGTGAACAGCGGGCTCGGCCCCCAGGTACCCCCGGGTTCGGTCTTTAGCAGCTGGCTGAAGCGCGGGCCAATTCCCGCGACGGTTTGTGCCAGCTCGGCAAGCCCGGCGGGGCTGCAAAGATGGCCAAAATCGCTTTCCTTGTTCTGGCTGGTCGGGCTGCGCAACAACTGGATCAGGGGCACGGATGTCGCGAAATCGTGTCGCAGACGCCCTAGCTCAGCGTAGTCAAAGCACTGCAAAAACACCGGCTCAGTGCCTGAGGGCAGGCCCGCCTCATTCAGGCAGTCAAGAACGATGCGGCTTAAGTCTGCGCCCTGCTGATGATGCCAGCCGGGTTGCTTGATCTCCACGTAGGCGCCCACCGTGCCGCCCGTGGTCCGGTTGAGTTCCTTGATCAGACGCAACTCGTCTGCCAGCGTCACCATCTGAAACTGACCGGTATTGGCGGCAAAGCGGCTCGGCCAAAGAGCGCGCTCAGAGTCCGGGCGGCGCCGCTCTGTGACGTTGAGCTGGCGTAACTCGGCTACGGTGAAGTCCAATACGTAATGCCGGCCGTCATCCCGGCTCCGGCCGGGGAAGCGGCTCCGCACATCGGTGGTGTGATCCAGCACCAGGTCGTGAAAGACCATGGCTGTGCCGTCGGCGCTGGCCACCACGTCCTGCTCGAGAAAGTCCGCGCCCATCCCGTAGGCCAGAGCTTTGCTCTCCAGGGTGTGTTCAGGCAGATAACCGCTAGCGCCGCGATGGGCAATGACAATAGGCTTTTCGGGTCGGCCCCGGGGCATGGCTCAGCCTGCGTCGTCGCTGACTCCGAGGCGCTCGTGCATCAGCGGGCTGGTGGTCGTGTACTGCAGGTGCACTTTTCGGCCTGGTTCAATGTGAGCCTTGGCGGCAAATGCAGCGAGCGCCGCTTCGTGGAAGCCGCTCAAGATGAGTTTCTTTTTGCCCGGATAATGATTGATATCGCCAATCGCGAAAATCCCGGGCACGTTGGTCTGGAACTTCTCCGTGTCCACGTTGATGGTCTTACGATTGATATTCAGCCCCCAATTGGCGATGGGCCCAAGCTTGGGCGCGAGGCCGTAGAACACCAGCATATGGTCGGCCGCAAGCTGCCGCTCTTCGCCCTCGGCATCCCGAATGACCACACCCTCCAATACGGCGTCGCTGGTAATCAGGCTGTCAACAGTGCCCTGGAGGTAGTCCATCTTGCCTTGATCACAGAGCGCGCGCATTTTCTCCACGGAAGCGGGTACGGCGCGGAATTCAGGACGCCGATGGATCAGGGTGAGGCACGCTGCCCGGTCCGCAAGATCCAATGCCCAGTCCAGGGCGGAGTCCCCTCCACCCAGCACCACCAGGCGCTGATCGGCAAACACAGCCGGGTTCCGGACTCGATAATGCACGTGGCGCTCTTCCAGAGCATCCGCGCCCTCGACCTTGAGCTTGCGGGGCTGGAACGATCCAACACCGCCGGCCACGAACACGGTCTTGGCGTGAAAAACGGTGCCCAGGCTGGTGACGACCTTGAAGCTGCCACCCTCCTGAGGCTCTACCTCGAGAACTTCTTCACCCAGATGAAACTGGGCATCGAAGGGCTCGATCTGCTCCAGCAAGCGCTGAATCAGCTCCTCTGCCGTGCACACCGGGATTCCGGGAATGTCGTAGATGGGCTTGTCCGGGTACAGCTCTGCGCACTGACCGCCCACCTCCGGCAGCGAATCGATAACGTGGGCCTTGATCCCCAACAGGCCCAGCTCGAAGACCTGGAAAATGCCGCAGGGGCCGGCGCCGACGATCACCGCATCGGTTTCCACCGGGTTCTTCTGGGAGGCTGAGCCTGCTGCCATGGTGGCCCTGTCCTTGGGGTCTTGGGGAAACAGGGCCCGGATTTTACGGCATTTCGAAGTCGATGACTTCCCAGCGCTGGGTGTCCTCGTGCCGGGCCTGGCGGCGCAGCGCGTCAACAATCATCCGATCGTTCCAGCCCACCACCTCGTCCGCGCGCTCCGCAACGGCGGGCGCCAGCTCATCAATCCCACCGAAGGGTTCCAATGCTACCAGGGGTTTTTCGAAAGCCTGGGCTGCATCCATTTGATAGGTCAGCCAGTCCTGATTCGCTGCATACATGCCGCCCAGGACGATGACGACCTCACAGAGCTTAATCTGCTCCCGCAGTGCCTCCCGAACCGCTTCCTTGCCCCCCGAAGGCGGCATTTGGTCCGGGGCGCTGCAGTTGACGTAGAAGAAATTGGCCGCGCTTTCCAGGTACTCGAAGACGCGAAAATAGTCGGGATGTTCGCCGAAGGTATGAGTGACGAACACCCGGATGGGGTTTTGCTCCGACACGGGGCGTTCTCTGCGGACTGCACGTCGATTGGACCCTACTGACTATCGCCAGCCTTTGCAACGCGTCGAGCCGGGTTTTCCAAGGGCTCTTGCCACGGTTCTGGATCATCCGGAATTGGGAATTTCGCCCGGGCGAGACAGCCGCTGTTCCAGTACACTAAATGAGTGCGCTTCCTGCTCTACAACATCCGCTATGGCCTGGGTTCCGGGGCTTCCTTTCATCTACCGGTGCCAGGCGCTGGCTACCTGCTGGGTAACCGGGCCAACCTCCGGCGCATCACCGATTTCATCAAAGCCCAGGACCCGGATATTGCCGGCCTGGTGGAAGTGGACATGGGCTCCTTTCGCACCGGCCGCATCAACCAGGCCGATGCCATCGCCCGCGCGCTGGGGCACTATTCCGCTTACCAGTGCAAGTATGGCGCGGCTTCCGTAAATCAGCGCCTGCCCATTGTCCGCAACCAGGGCAATGCCTTTCTGGCTGCGCCCCGCGTCCACGGGGAACGCTTTCATTACTTTGCGACCGGCATCAAACGGCTCATCATTGAGCTGGAGCTGGACGAAGTGGCCGTATTCCTGGTGCATCTGTCCTTGAAATACCGCCATCGCCACCTGCAGCTGCAGCACCTGCATGACCTGGTCACGGGTGCCGACAAACCCGTAATCGTGGCGGGAGATTTCAACACCTTCTGGGGCGAGCATGAGATCTACCTGTTCATGAAGGCCTGCAATCTCAAGAGCGCCAACCAGGATGGGCTACCGTCCTACCCGAGCCGCGCCCCCCGCAAAGAGCTGGACTTCATCCTCTATGGTGAGGGCATCCGGGTAACGGATTTCTTTATTCCCAACGTGAAATACTCCGATCATCTGCCCCTGGTCTGTGACTTCGAAGTGGCCGCCGATGCCGGCCGACAGGCCGCCTGAGGGTCTGGCCCGGCAGCGACAGCTCAGTCATGGCGGAACATCACGGCACCCACTGGCATTGGCGTACGGACCCTCAGGGTATTTGCTGGTTGACCCTGGATCAGGCGGACGCAAGCGCCAATACGCTGGGTCGGGCGGTGCTGGCTGAGCTGAACGAGCAGCTGGCCGCTATCCAAGCCCTGTATCCCCGCGGCGTCATTGTCCGTTCGGCGAAAACGTCCGGGTTTATCGCCGGGGCGGATATCAACGAATTCACCCGTTTCGAAAGTCGTGAGCACGCCCATGCACTGGTTCGCCAGGGTCAGGCGGTGTTGGCCCGCCTGGCAGCGCTGCCCTGCCCCACGGTGGCCGCCATCAACGGTTTTGCGCTGGGTGGGGGCCTGGAGCTGGCTCTGGCCTGCGACTATCGCATCAGCGCCGACGGCTACAAGCCGGTGCTGGGTTTTCCTGAGGTGCAGCTTGGGATTCACCCAGGCTTCGGCGGCACGGTGCGCAGCGTGCAGCTGCTCGGTCTGCCCGCGGCGATGGACCTCATGTTAACGGGTCGTTCCCTGCGACCGGGCGCGGCTCGCAAGCTGGGTTTGGTGGACCGAGTCGTTGCGTCGGATGACCTGGATCAGGCGGCCGTTGCCTTGATTCAGCGGCCGCCGCCGTTGCGTCGCGCCCCCTGGTACCTGCGACCGCTGAACTGGCTGCCACCAGTGCGTAACCTTCTGGCGCGGCGGCTGGAGGCGCGGGTGGCGCGCCGCGCCCGTCGTGAGCACTACCCGGCGCCCTACGCCATCGTGGAGCTGTGGCGACGCCACGGCGCGAGCGGCGACCGGGCTTACCAGGCGGAGGCGGATTCCATCGCCACGCTGTTCGAAACCCCCACGGCGCAGAACCTGGTGCGGGTGTTCTTCTTGCGCGAGCGCCTGCGCAAACTCGGCGGCGACGCTGGGCCGCCTATTCGGCGGGTGCACGTGGTCGGCGCCGGCCGCATGGGCGGTGACATCGCGGCCTGGTGCGTCACCCGTGGCTTGACGGTGAGCCTGCAGGACCGGGAAGCCAAATACGTGCAACCTGCCCTTGAGCGCGGCCGGGCTTTGTTCGCGAAACGCCTGCGCGGCCCGGGTGAGGCGGAGGCCGCCGCCGAGCGGCTGCTGGTGGATGTGGAGGCGGCCCAGGTCCCCGCAGCCGACCTGGTCATCGAGGCGATCTTTGAAGATGCTCAGGCCAAGCGGGATCTTTACGCCCTGCTGGAGCCCCGGCTGAAAGCCGACGCGCTGCTGGCAACCAACACGTCGAGCCTGCGTCTTGAGGACCTGGGCAGTGAACTGGCAGATCCCACCCGGCTGGTGGGCCTGCATTTTTTCAATCCGGTGGCCAAGCTGCCCCTGGTAGAGGTCATTCAAAGCGAGCAGACCAGCGCCGCGGTCCTCGGGCGGGCACTCGCCTTCGTAGCGCAAATCGGAAAGTTGCCCCTGCCCTGCCGCAGCGCGCCGGGGTTCGTGGTGAATCGGCTATTGGCGCCCTACATGATGGAGGCCATGCTGGCCCACGACGAGGGTCTCAGCTTCGAGACCATCGACCTGGCTGCGGAAGCCTTCGGCATGCCTGTGGGGCCGGTGGAACTGGCAGACCGGGTTGGTTTGGACGTGGCCTGTCACGTGGCCGAGATTCTTGGGGCAGCTTTCGGTCTACCGGTGCCCGCGAGCCTCAAGGCCAAAGTTGACGCGGGCGAGTTAGGTACCAAGACCGGATCCGGCTTCTATCGCTACGTGGAGGATAAGGCTCAGAAAGCGACTGAGGTGCCGCCAGCGCCGGAGGATCTTCAGGATCGCCTGATTCTGCCCATGCTCAACGAGGCGGTGGCCTGTCTCGCCGATAAGGTGGTGGCCGATGCCGATCTGCTGGATGCTGGGATCATCTTCGGCACCGGCTTCGCGCCGTTTACCGGTGGCCCTATTCACTACGCGCGGCAGCGGGGTATCGAGGCGGTGGTTGACCGACTCCAGGAGTTGGCTGCTACCTACGGAGAGCGCTTTGCACCCCACGGGGGCTGGGAGATGCTCCGGGCCGAGCTGTGAACCCGTTGACTGTCCGGGGGTTACGGCTGTGCTAGACTGCGCCGCGCCCGCAGACAGGGTGGTTTTTCTCTCCGCGACAGACTCCGGGTACCCATGGGCAAGCAAGTCAGCACCACTCAGCTTAAAGCATTCTCGCCCCTTGACGGGCTGCAGCGAGAGAACCTGAGCGCGCTGAGTAAGAAGACCCAGCTCCGGACCGCAGACCCCGGTCGCACTCTGTTTACCGAGGGCGACTCGGAGAAACGGACCATCTATGTGGTCGCCGGCACTGTTGATCTGCGCGAGGGCGACCAGACAGTCGCCTCCGTGCGCGGCGGTAGCGATGAAGCCCGCAACGCCCTGGCCCCGATGCTGCCACGGCGTTATACCGCCGTGGCTCGGGACAACGTGGAATACATCTCGATCGACAGCGATCTGCTGGACGTGATGCTCACCTGGGACCAGACCGGCGCTTACGAAGTGAGCGAGCTTAGAGGAGATAGCGGTCCCGCCGACGACTGGATGACCACACTGCTGCAAACCAAGGCGTTCCACAGGATTCCGCCGGCCAACATTCAGGCAATCTTCATGCGCATGCAGCAGGTCAACTACAAAGCTGGCGAGTTAGTCATCAAACAGGGAGAGGATGGTGATTACTTTTACGTCGTTACCCGCGGCCGCTGCCTCGTCACCCGGGAAACGCCATTGAACAAGGAGGGTATCCGTCTTGCGGAGCTCGAGGCTGGCGACACCTTTGGCGAGGAGGCGTTGATCGCGGCAGCAAAGCGGAATGCCACGGTGACCATGCTGACCGACGGCTCGCTGATGCGTTTGGGCAAGGATGACTTCAACACCCTGCTCAACGAACCCATGCTGGAATGGGTAGACATGGACGAGGCGCGCAAGATCATCGCCGCAGGCGGTCAGTGGCTGGACGTGCGCCTACCCAGTGAGTTCGAGGCCCACCATGAGTCCGGCGCAATCAATATCCCTCTGTATTTCATTCGCCTGAAGTTGAATGCCCTGGACCCGAAGAAGCGCTATGTGGTCTGCTGCGATACCGGTCGCCGCAGCTCGGCGGGCGCATTTATTCTTAATGAACGTGGTTTCCACACCTTTATTTTGAAAGGCGGTTTGAACCGCGCCGAGCTAACAAACTGAGGGCGCCGGCCTCACATGGTGTGGGTAGCTTTGTCGCCGCCGAGGGCGCCGGCTAGATAGTTCTCGATGCGCTTCTGGGTGTTGCCCTGATCCTGGTCGCTGAATTGCACGCCAATGCCCGCCGTGCGCTTGCCTTGCGCCCCCTTGGGGGTCATCCAAATCACCCGCCCCGCCACGGGGATCTTTTCATCCTCACCCATCAGATTGAGTAGCATGAAAACCTCATCGCCCAGCTTGTAGCTGGAATTGGTGGGGATAAAAAGACCACCGTTCTTGATGAAAGGCATATAGGCCAGATACAAGGCGCTCTTGTCCTTGATGGTTAATGTCAACAAACCGGGCTTGCTCACTCGCGTTTACCTGTCGCCCCTGGCGCAAATTCGAATAACAGGGCCCGCAGGGTCATCTCCATGTTGACACCACTGCCCATGAGTCTGCGGGCCTCCTCGATGGCCTCCGCGCGGGCGATCGATACCTTAAGACGCTCCGCCGCAGCAATATTATGCAAGGTTGCTGCCGGCCAGTCTGTGACTTCGTTCCCGCTGGCCATGTTTCTGATAACGGCCCGAACTTGCGTAGCCAGCCAGCCGAGACAGCGGGCTGGGTCGCTCTTCGCCCAGCGCTCTGCGACCCGAATTGGGTCCGCCTTGCCGCCGGAAATGGCCTTCAATTCAGAATGCAACTCATCGTTGACATGCAAAAAATCAGATTTTTTCAGCTCCAGGGCGGCCAGCGGTGCACCGTCTGCGAAATACAGAAGCTCGCGCCACTGGTTTGCCCTGAGTCCGCCGCGCTCACCCAACCAGGCCAGTGCATCCTCGCTGGATGGGCGGGACACTGCGTACAGTTGGCAACGGCTGCGAATCGTCGCGGGGAGGCGTCCCGGCTGATGGCTTACCAGGATCAGATAGGTTCGTGGAGCGGGTTCTTCCAGCGTTTTCAGCAACGCATTAGCGGCCGACAGGGTCATCGATTCCGCTGGACTGAGCACCGCAACCTTGGCTCCGCCGCCGTGACTGGTCAGCCCCAGGCCGGCGCAGAGCTCACGAATCTGGTCCACGCCCAGGTTGGTTTTCCCCTCCGGGGGTTGCACAGCGTGATAATCCGGATGGAATTGGGGCGCGTCCCCTTGGCCCAGGCCCAGGAGTTCGGCGGCCAGCCGCTGGGCCAGGCACAGTTTACCCAGGCCGCGTGGGCCAGCCAGCAGCAGACCGTGGCCCAGCCGCCCCTTGGCGTGGGCCTGGCTGAGAGATCCCAGCAGCCCCTCAAGCCAGGGCGGTAATGCAAAACTTTCTACTTCCAAATCAGACAATTAACTATTTTATTTAATGCTATTTAAAAGATCAGCCAGATGTCCCTGGAGCGCGTGCCGCACCTCCTCCAGGGAGCGGCTCGCATCCACCAGTTTAATCCGTCCCGGCACAGCCTGCTGGCGCTTAAGATAGGTTGCCCGAACCCGCTCGAAAAACTCGCTCTGCTCGGCTTCGATGCGATCCGCTGGGCCCCGCTGGCGACGCCGCGCCTGGCCGACGGCGACCGGGGCGTCCAGCAGCAAGGTCAAATCCGGCCAAAGATCAGCGTGAATGGCTGCCGCCAGGTCCTCGATCAGAGCCATGCTGAGTTGGCGTCCGCCACCCTGGTAGGCGAAGGTTGCGTCCGTGAAGCGGTCGCAGACCACCCAGTTGCCGGCCTGAAGTTGGGGGCGGATCAGGTTCTCCAGATGGGCGCTGCGGGCGGCAAAAATCAACAGCAGTTCGGCTGTCGGGGGCAGTGGCTCAGCACCATGATCCAGGACCAGCGCCCTGATGTGCTCGGCCAGGGCAGTACCGCCAGGCTCCCGGGTCGCCAGCACCTGGATGCCCTGCTGCTCCAGATAGGTCTTCACCCACGCAAGGCTGGTGGACTTGCCGACACCCTCGATGCCCTCCAGGGTAATAAAGCGGCCGGGGGGCGTCACGGCGCGTCCTCTCTGGCTTCCCGCAGGCGTTGCAGGTAGCGCATGACCGCCTCGTTGTGCTCCTCAAGACTGGTGCTGAAGTAGTGGCTGCCATCCCCCGTTCCGGTGGCGACGAAGTACAGGGCTTCCCCGGCCGCCGGTTGCACGGCGGCGCGCAGGGACTGCTCGCCGGCCAGGGCAATGGGCGTCGGGGGCAGACCGGAACGGGTATAGGTGTTGTAGGGCGTATCTCGATTCAGGTCACGGCGGCGCAAATTGCCGTCGAAGCCGGCGCCCAGCCCGTAAATCACCGTGGGGTCCGTCTGCAGCCGCATGCCCTTGTCCAGTCGGCGCACAAAGACGCCGGCTATCCGACTGCGTTCCGCGTCAAGGGCGGTCTCCTTCTCGACGATCGAGGCCAAGATCAGCGCCTGATAGGGGCTGGCCAGCGGCAGCTCCGGCTGGCGGGCAGCCCAGGCCGCAGCCAACCGTGCGCGGAGCGCCTCGTGAGCCTGAGTCATGAGCGCCAAGTCCGTTGTACCGCGGGGGAATGCGTAGGTGTCGGGGAAGAACTGACCCTCCGGGTGCAGCCCGGGCTGGCCAAGTTCGGCCATCAACTCATCCAGACTGACCTCGGTCACGGTAATCGCGGGATGCGCGCGGATCGCCGTCAGCATCTGGTCGGCACGCCAGCCTTCCAGAATCGTGAGTTGATGCAAGTACACCTGGCCGCTGACCAGCTGGTCCAACAGACCGCGCGGGGTGGTGTCGGGCGTAAGCCAATACTCCCCGGCTTTCACCTGGGTGGCGGTGCCCTGAAGCCGAGCGAACCAGTTCAAATAGGTGGGATGGGGCAGGATGCCCTCAGCGGCAAGTCCCCGGCTCACTGCTGCCAGCGAGCTGCCTGATTCCACCTGCAGGAACTGCCCGTCGGCGGCAACCGCCATGGGTTGATCCAGTGTCTGATTGACGTAGCCGACAAAGCCGCCGGCTGCCAGCAGCACCAGCAGGAGCAGGACAACCATCAGGCTCCGCGGTCCCATCATAGCGGCGAGCCCGAGGTGACCTGGCGCCCGAGACGACGGGTGATGGGGCCGGGAGTCCAGCGCCGGTCAGCGAAGCTTGCGACGGGCCACAGACCAATCAGCGCGTTGCTGAGAAAAACCTCATCTGCCCGGAGCAAATCCTCAAGCCCCAGCACCGTTTCCCGAGCCGCCAGGCCCAGGCCGGATGCAGCCGCCAACACTCGGTTGCGCATCACGCCACGAATTCCGCAGCCTGTCAGCTCGGGCGTCAACAGCCGTTCGTCCTGAACCACAAACAGATTACTCATGGTACCGCCGATCAGCTGATCCGTCGTGTCCAGCATGAGCCCTTCGTCCCAACCCTGCTGCTGGCGCTGCCGTGCGCCCAGCACCTGTTCCAGGCGGTTGAGGTGTTTCAGGCCAGCCAGCGCTGGATTGATGCCCAGCCGGATGTCGACCAGTCCAACTCGCGCGCCCTGCTCATAACAGCGCTGGGGAAAGTCGGGCCAGGAAAACCACCCCATGACCCGGGTCGGCAGCGCCCCTTTATCCGGCGCATAGCCGCGCCGGCCTGAGCCCCGGGTCAGCAACAGTTTGATCACGCCATGGCGCGGCATCGCGGCGGCCGCGATCTCAGACTCGATCAGCGCCCGCGCGGGGCAGGAGATGCCCAGCCGCTCGCACCCGGCGGCCAGTCGCGCCCAGTGCTGATCAAAGTGACGCACGCGGCCGTCCAGCCAGGCCATGGTTTCGAACAGTCCATCACCATAAGCCAGGCCACGATCGGCGGCGGCTACGCAGTCCGTCGGTGCGCCGTTAATCCACCATCTGTCCACTTTAGCCCCCGTCCAGGGCCAGCAGCAGGCCCTTGGCCTTGGCTTGGGTTTCAGCCAATTCCTGCTCAGGCTGCGAATCGGCAACGATGCCGGCGCCGGCGCGCAGGCTGATACCGGAGGGATCCTGCACCAGGCTGCGGATCAGGATGTTCAGGTCCATGCTGCCGTCCCGGTCCAGATACCCGATACTGCCGGTGTAGGGTCCTCGCGGCCCATCCTCCAGCGCAGCGATCAACTCCATGCAGCGCACCTTCGGAACGCCGGTGATGGTGCCGCCGGGAAACACCGCCGCGACGGCCTGGCCCGGGGTGACGTCCGCACGCAACTCGCCGGAGACATTGGACACGATGTGATGCACATGCGCATAGGATTCACGCACCATGAACTCGTCCACGTGCACCGAGCCCGCTGTGCAGATGCGCCCCAGGTCATTGCGTTCCAGGTCGATGAGCATCACGTGCTCGGCCCGTTCCTTGGCACTGGCGAACAACTCCCGGGACAGCGCTGAGTCGACGGCTGCGGCTGCGGCACGCGGCCGCGTACCCGCGATGGGCCGCGTGAACACCCGCCCGCCGCGGATGCCGATCAGACGCTCCGGTGAGGAGCTGGCCAGCCCGCCCTGGGGCCAGCGCACCAGGCCTGCAAACGGGGCCGGATTGGCGCGCCTCAGGGCGGCATAGATGGGCGCCAGATCGACGGGCCCCAGACCCGCGCGCCAGACCCGGGACAGGTTGGCCTGGAAAATGTCGCCCGCAGCGATGTGGCGCTGGGCGCGCCGCACGGCATCCAGGTAGGGCTCTGCGGGCGCTGGCTTCAGGAGCACGGGCCCGGCGAGCCGGGGTTCGTCCAGGTCGGCAGCAGCCTTGAGGTCGCGCCGCAGCGCTCGGAGGCAGGCCTCGTACCCGGGCTCGGCGCTGGCCCAGGCCGTGCGGGCCCGATGGTCGCGGATCAGGGCCACGGGGATCCGGGTCGCGAACGCGGTAAAGCCACCCGACCAGGGCGCAAGCTGCAGCGTCGGCTCGATCTCCCCCGCCAACTCGTAGGTCAGACAAAGAAACCAGCCGCCGGCAAAAGGCGGGGGGCTGCTTGCGGGCGGCAGCGCCGCCTGTGCCCAGCTCTGGTCCAGGCGTTCCAGGAACGGCACCGTATCGCCGCCGGCCCGGAGGGTCTCCTGGGGGAAAGCGAACAGGATGTCGTATCGGCCCTGGTGTGGGTTGCGGGCGACGCTTTCCAGCAGATAGGGATAACGGTCGGGCGCCAGGCGGTACAGGGCCAGCGGATCGAAGTCGTAGGGCAAACCGCAGATTTCCGCCGCCCGGCGCGGCGCCGGCATGGTCATCGCCCTGTGCCGTTAGTCAACTTGACGAAAGACGAGCGTCCCATTGGTGCCGCCAAAGCCAAAGGAATTGGAAATGACGATCTTGAGTGAACGTTCCTGTGCCGTATTGGGAGTGTAGTTCAGGTCGCACCCCGGATCGGGTGTGAGGTAATTGATGGTGGGCGGCACGACCTGATGCCGCAAAGCGAGCACGGAGAAAATCGCCTCCACCGCTCCCGCTGCGCCGAGCAGATGGCCGGTGGTGGATTTTGTGGAGCTCACCGCCAGCTGCCGGGCGTGGCTACCGAACACCCCCTTGATGGCGGTGGTTTCCGCCTTATCCCCGAGCGGCGTCGAGGTGCCATGGGCGTTCACGTAATCGACGCTGTCCGGCGCCAGGCCCGCATCGGCCAGGGCCACCTGCATACAGCGCAGCGCGCCGGCGCCGTCTTCTGGGGGCGCGGTAATGTGGTGGGCATCGCCGCTCATTCCGAAGCCCGCGACCTCCGCCAGGAGGTCCGCCCCGCGCGCCCGGGCATGCTCGTACTCCTCCAGAACCAGGCAGCCCGCACCGTCACTCAAGACGAAGCCATCCCGATCCGCGTCCCAGGGTCGGCTGGCTCCCGCGGGATCATCATTGCGGGTCGACAGCGCCCGCGCGGCACAGAAGCCGCCCATGGCCAGTGGCGTCGTGGCGTGCTCCGCGCCGCCGGCCAGAACCACATCAGCGTCCCCATGGGCGATCATCCGCGCCCCGAAGCCAATGCAGTGCGTCGAGGTGGTACACGCCGTAACCAGGGCGATATTGGGCCCGGTGATGCCATGCAGGATGGACAGCTGGCCAGAGATCATGTTGATGATGCTGCCGGGAATGAAGAACGGCGATATCTTGCGCAGACCACCGGACAGAGCCTTCGCGTGGTTCACCTCGATGGTACCGATACCGCCAATACCTGCGCCCATGGCGAGCCCGATCCGGTGACGGTTCTGGTCGGTGACGGACAGCCCAGCGTCTTCGATCGCCTGCTGGGTCGCCGCGATACCGTAATGGATAAAGGGATCCACTTTGCGAGCGTCCTTGGCCGGCAGGTAGTCCTTGATATCGAAGTTCTTCACGATGCCTGCGATCTGTGTCGTCAGTTCGCTGGCGTCGAACGTGTCGATTTTCCTTATCCCGCTGTGGCCCGCGACCACGTTGGCCCAGGCATCGGACAGAGAGTTGCCCACGGGCGATACGATGCCCATGCCGGTGACCACGACCCGACGTGGCGAAGACATGCTGATAACCGTTTTGGCGGGGACCCCGAAAGGTCAGGTGGCGATGCCCCTGACCTCAGGACTCGTTTTGGCGGGCGAGAATGTAATCGATGGCTTGCTGGACTGTGGTGATCTTCTCAGCTTCTTCGTCCGGGATCTCGGTCTCGAACTCCTCTTCCAGAGCCATAACCAGCTCAACCGTATCGAGGGAGTCCGCGCCCAGGTCGTCCACAAAGGAGGCGTCGTTGGTTACTTCCTCTTCTTTGACACCCAACTGCTCGGCGATGATGGCTTTGACCTGTTCTTGAACGCTGCTCATTCGTATAAGTCCTCTTGAAGCGACATGCCGTGACCTTAAGGTCGCGGCAAGTGGCGCGTATTTTATGGCAATAAACTAGAGCAATCTAGCGAATCTTTGGGAACTGGCCGTAAACCAATATTTCTTCATTATTAACAGATAGTTAACCTCTATATGGGGGCTATGGCATGTACATGCCACCGTTCACATTCAGGGTTTCGCCGGTGATGTAGGCGCCCGAGTCCGAGGCGAGAAACAGGACCGCTTCGGCGATGTCCTGGCTGTGGCCCAGGCGCCCCAGGGGGATCTGGCTGAGCAGCGCCTCGCGCTGTTCTTCCGCCAGAGCGCGGGTCATATCGGTATCGATAAACCCGGGCGCGATGCTGTTGACCGTGATGTTGCGCGAGCCAACTTCCCGGGCCAGGGATTTGCCGAAGCCGATGATCCCGGCTTTGGCGGCGGCATAGTTGGCCTGGCCCGGGTTTCCGGTCAAGCCGACGACGGAGGTGATATTGATAATTCGGCCGTGGCGGGCCTTCATCATGCCCCTGAGGCAAGCCTTGGACAGGCAAAACAATCCGGACAGGTTGGTGTCCATGACCTGTTGCCATTCTTCGGATTTCATCCGCAGGAGCAGGTTGTCGCGCGTGATGCCGGCGTTGTTGACGAGAATGGTGGGCGCGCCTTCCTGAGCACCGATGTCTTTGACGGCGTTTTCGATGCTCTGCGCATCGGCCAGGTCGAGCACGATGCCGCGACCGTCGATGTCCTGGCCGGCAAAGCGGGCGCTGATGGCGGCGGCCCCAGCCGCCGTCGTGGCTGTGCCCACCACGCGCGCACCCTGGGCGCCCAGACTGTCGGCGATGGCCGCACCAATGCCGCGAGAGGCGCCCGTCACCAGGGCTACCTGGCCGGCCAATCCCCCGAAGCGCGCAAGTTGTTCCGCCATGTCCTCGCCTCCCGATTTACTCGCCTGGATTATACGGCGCGCGCGCCCCGTTACGGCGAGCCCCGCCGCGGATAGCAACGATGCCCAGCACCCCCCCCACGGCGCCATACAGATGTGAATTGACCAGCACCGGACCCGCTGCCGCGGCCGCGGTGAAGGGTAGCGGCCCAAGCCACTGCTCCCAGGCCAGCTTCCCGGCCACGCCTACCAGCAGCGCCAGCGCCACCAGCCGCTGGCTGCTGAGCAAGCACCAGCCGCCCACCACAATCAAGCCGTGCAGGGCGCCCGACAACCCCACATACCACTCGACGGTGGGGTCAAGCCAAAACAAACCGACGTCGATGGCCGCTGCGCTGAGTAGCAAAGCCAGCCACCACTGGCCGCGGGTGAGGACATCGGCGAACACGTTACCCAGGATGGCCAGCGCGATCAGGTTCAGCCAGAGATGGGACCAGCCGAGGTGGACCACATGGCCCCCGACCAGCCGCCACAGCTCACCGCTCAATATCCCGGAACGCTCGTACCGGAGGAACTCCCGAACCGGATCGCCGCCTAAACCGAGCACCAGAACCACACCGGCGAGCCACAGCCAGGGGCCCATCCAGGGCGTCACGAAGGCCGCCAGCCGGCGGCTTGCAGGATGTGGTGAGTTCACAGTTTGGCCGGGAGCATTGTGCTATCGTCGGACGCGTTTGAGGGTCATCATGATACGAGTAAAGGGAATTCCATGAGTCCACAATCTATCAGCCCGGGACGCCAGAGTGGCTTTACCCTCATCGAGATTATGGTGGTGGTGGTCATCATTGGTTTGCTGGCCGCCATCGTGGCACCCAACATCATTGGTCGGATTGATCAGGCGGCAGTCGCCCGCGCCCGGCAGGATATCCGCGCTATCGAGAGCGCGCTGAATCTGTATCGGCTGGACAATTTCAAGTACCCGTCCACGGACGAGGGTCTGCAGGCGCTGGTCACCAAGCCCGGCGACGCGTCGGCACCCAATTGGAAGAGCGGTGGCTACCTGGCGCGCCTGCCCAAGGATCCCTGGGAGAATCCGTACCTGTATTCGTATCCGGGTCAGCGGGGGCAGATCGATATCTATTCCTACGGCGCGGATGGCCAGGAAGGCGGTGAAGACATCAATGCCGACATCGGCAACTGGGATCTGGACTAGCTGGCCGGGTTCACGAACAGCCCGTGGCTTCACGCTACTGGAGCTGCTCGTCGTCGTCCTCATTGTCGGGCTGTTTGCCGGCGTCGCGGTGCTGTCCCTGGGAGTGCTGGGTAGCGATCGGGAGCTGCAGCGCGAAGCCGAGCGCTTGAGAACCCTGCTGGATCTGGTTCACGAGGAAGCTCTGATGCAGGGACGCGACTTCGGAGTGCTGTTTTCCGCCAGCAGCTACCGCTTCCTGATTTTCGACTACCAGACCGGAAGGTGGGTGACACCCGTGGACGATGACATTCTCCGCGAACGGACACTCCAGGAACGGCTTGTGGTCTCGCTGCGCCTGGACGATCGGGACGTGGCGCTGGATCCGGACCTTGAGGATATACCCGATACCACCGAACCCCAGGTGCTGCTGCTGTCCAGCGGCGAGATGACGCCGTTTGAAGCCGGGTTCGGTCGTGAGTTTGAAAATGGCGAGTTTCGCCTGTCCGGCGAATTTAATGGCAAGGTGGACATCAGTGCCGTGGGCTTTCCCGACAGCTAGCATCCGCGTTCGCGGATTCACCTTGATCGAGGCCCTGGTGGCGCTCGCCATCGTGGCCTTTGGCATGATGGCAGTGAACGCCCAACTGGGCCGCTTCGCTGCGACCGCCACCTACATGAAGCAGAAAACCCTGGCGAGCTGGATCGCGACCAACCAGATCACAGAACTCAGCCTGGCGGCACAGTGGCCTGGCGTGGGCAAGAGCGAGGGTGAGGTGGAGTTTGCTAATCAGGAGTGGTTCTGGCAAGCGGAAGTCACCCAGACGGAGTTACCTAACCTGCGCCGCGTGGACGTCTCCGTGTCCTTGCAGTCGGATCGGGAGGCGGTGCTGCACAAAGTATCCGGACTCGTAGAGCCGCCGGCGCCGCCCGGCTTCGGGACGGTGAGCTGGATCGGGGTGGCGCCGGCGGAGGGTGCGCGGGAATGAGGCAGCGCGGCTTTACTCTGGTGGAGCTTCTGATCGCCATGGCCATCGTGGCCATCATCGGCACCATGGCGTTGGGCGGGCTCAACCAGGTGATGCAGCAGCAGGCCGTGGCCACGGAACGCACGGAGCGCTGGCGGGCCATCCAGTTTGCGATGCGCATGATCGTGCAGGACCTCTCCCAGATTCATCCGCGGCCCATGCGGCGGGAACTGGGCGATGGCTGGCGACCCAGCCTGTGGGCTGACCCCCGCGCCGACTATGCTCTGGAATTCAGCCACGGCGGCTGGTCAAATCCGGCCGGTCTGCGCCGCGGCACGGTGCAGAGGGTCGCCTACGACGTTGAAGACGACAAGCTGATTCGCACCCATTGGCCCGTGGTTGATCGCACCTTCGGGACCGCGCCCATTCGCAACGAGTTGCTGGATCAAGTGGAGCAGGTGGAGGTCCGCTTCCTGGATACCAACGGTGAGTGGCGCACGGATTGGCCCGGCTTGCAGCAGAACGCCTACCAGGATCTGGTGCTGCGGCCCCGGGCGGTGGAATTCGCAATCTATCTCACCGATTTCGGTAAGGTCTGGCGCACCGTGGAGGTGGGCGGCTGATGGCTGCCCGACGCCAGCGCGGTGTGGCGGTGCTCAGCGCCATGCTGGTGGTGACCTTGGCCACCATAATCGCCGTGAACCTGATGTGGCGCGCCAGCCTGGATCAACGGCGCACCGCGGCATCCCTGAACGCAGATCAGGGCTACATGTTCCTGCAGGGCGCCGAAGCGTGGGCTGGCGATATTCTGCGTGAAGATCTGCAGGTCTCCGGCCCGGACAGCGATCACCTGGGGGAGATCTGGGCCTTCGAATTGCCGCCGGTCCCTGTCGATGGCGGTTTCATTCTCGGCCGGCTCACCGATCTGCAGGGCCGGTTCAACATCAATAATCTGGTGACTGACCAGGGGAGCGGCGATCCCGTGGCGCGCGCCCAACTCGAGCGTCTGCTGCGCAACCTGGAGCTGGACCCGGGCCTGGCCGGTGCCTTAGTCGACTGGATCGACGCCGATGCGGAGCCTAACTTCCCCGCAGGCGGCGAAGACGGTGAATATACCGGCGCTGACCCGGCCTATCGCACCCCGAACGTGCCAATCACGACGACCACCGAGCTCATGGCTATCAACGGGTTCGACCGCGACGTTTACGCGGTGCTGGCGCCCCATATCACGGCCCTGCCGGGGGGAACTCCTTTGAATGTGAATACGGCCGGTCCCTACGTGCTCTCGTCACTGTCCGACGAGATTGATCTCCCGCGCGCCGAGGCTCTGATCGAAGAACGGGGTGAAGCGAATTTCGTAAGCGTGCAGGACTCGTTCGCACCGCTGCTGGAAGAGGATGTCCTGCAACGGATCGACGCAGTGAGCAGGTACTTTCAGCTAAGTGCGACCATCTCTATTGGCACCAGTCAGTACAGCATGTACTCTCTGCTGCAGCGCGATGACAGCGGTCTGGTGCGAGCCGTTTTCCGTAGCTTGGGAACCGAATGATGGCCGAGTTTCTGGTCCTGCGTATCAACAAGGCCGCCACCCACGGCTCCTGGATTGCCGTTGATGCCGCCGGCAATCGGATCACCTCCCTTGAGAGCGGCGAACTGTCCGCGGCGGCGCCGGCGGCCGCGGGTCGGCGGCTGGTGGTGCTGGTGCCCGGTGCCGAGGTGGTGCTGACCCAGACTCAGCTCCCCGTGCGCAGCCCGGCGAAGATCATGCAGATGCTGCCCTACTCCCTGGAGGAGCGCGTCGCCGAGGACGTGGATCGGCTGTTCTTCGCGCCGGGGAAACGGGACGCTGACGGAAACGTGACCGCGGCGGTGGTAGCCCGGACCCTGCTGGAGAGCTGGCTGAGCAGCCTAGAGGACGCTGGACTCCAGCCCGACGCCATCTATCCCGATACCCAGGGGGTGCCGCGCAGCCCCGGCTCTTTGAACCTGGTGCTCGACGGGCCGCGCGTTTTCGTCGGCGTAGCGGATCATCTGCCGGTGGTTTTTGAAGGGTTGAGCATCTCCAGCGCGCTGGGCGTAGTCACCGCTGACGTGGATGACCAGGCGCTGCAGCACATCGTGGTGTACTGCGATGCGCAGGATAATGAGCGCTACGCCGACACCTGGGCGCGCTTGCGGGACTCCGCGGCCAGCGTCGACGTGCACGTGCTGCCGGACGGCCCACTGCCCCGCTTCGCGGCGGAGTTAATGAATCAGCCTGGCGTCAATCTGCTTCAGGCCGGCTACGCGCCACGCTCCGACTGGCAGCCGCTGCTTAGGCCCTGGCGCGCCGCGGCCGGCTTCCTGCTGGGCCTACTGATTCTGACCGTCGGCGTGGAGGCCGCGGAACTCTACAGCCTGTCGTCACGGGACAAGGCCCTCAGCGAGATCCTGGAGGCCAAATGTCGCAAGGTCTTCCCCGGGTCCGGCAGCTTGGGTGCCTGCCGTTCCCAGATGGAGCAACGACTGGGGGGCAATCGCAACAGCGGCGAAGGGACCGACCAGCAACTGTTCCTGAGCACCCTGCTCCGCGTGGGGGCTGCCGTCGGCGACCAGGCGGAGCTGCAGTCTATGAACTTCCGCAACGGCATCATGGATCTCAAGATCGTTGCGCCGAACGTGGAGACTCTGGACAAGATTCAACGCCAGGTCAGTTCGGCCGGTGGCCTGCAGGCGGAGATCCAGTCCGCCAACCCGACCGACGCCGGCGTTGAGGGCCGACTGCAGATCAAAGGAGCCGGCCAGTGAGGGCCTGGTGGCATGGTCTGCAGGACCGGGAACGCCTGGTGCTCCTGGTGGGCGGGGTCATCGTTGCCGTCATCATCCTTTGGGCCGCAATCTGGAATCCTTTGTTCGTCGGCACAGCGCAGCTGATGGATGAGGTCGCCAGCAAGGAGCGCCTCCTGGCTGAGCTGACCCGAATGGAAGCCACCACCGTGGGCACGAGCGCGCCGACGGGCCCCGCGGGCCGGGGCGGCTCACTGGTAGTCGTGGTGGACCAGACGATCCGCACCCAGGGCTTGGGCGCGACCCTGAAACGCAACCAGCCCGACGGCGCGGACGGGATCAATCTAACCTTTCAGGCGGCCTCGTTCGATACGCTGATCCGCTGGCTGGCCCAGCTCAACCGGGACCACGGTATTTTCGTGCAGTCCGCCTCTTTCAGTGAAGCGCGTCAGCCGGGCCTGGTGAACTCCACGCTGGTACTTAGACGGGGTTGAGTTGAAGCGCGGGACCCTGTTGCTGGGCATTGGGCTGGCGGCCTATCTGGTTTTTGCTGTCGTGTCGTTTCCGGCACGGGTAGCCGTAGCCTGGTTTGCGCCACCCGGAGTCAGCTTGGGTGGCGTGCAGGGCACGCTCTGGAAAGGCCGTGCTGTCATGGGGGCGGTGGCGGGCGTGCCCTTTTCGGATCTCACCTGGGATCTCAATCCGCTGGGGCTTGTGGTGGGGCGGGTAGCCGCTGACATCACGGCCAAGCTGGCGGATGGCTTTCTGGAGGGGCAGGTCACGGCAACGCCCACTCGCCTGTTGCTCACCGACCTGCGGGGTGCCACAAGCCTTGGGTCGTTTGCCCAGCTGCTGCCACTGGCCGGTGTGGACGGCCTGTTGACGTGGCAGATGGAGCGGCTGGAGCTGGTGGAACAGTGGCCGGTGCGTGCTATTGGCCGGCTGCGAGTGGCAGGGTTGTCCGCTGCGCCCTACGGCGTGGAGAACCTGGGTGATTATCAGGTTGACTTTGCGGACCGGGCGGCGGCCGACGGGGTGCGCGGAATGATTAAGGATACGGGCGGTCCCATCGCGGTGACGGGCAATCTGGGTCTGACGGACGGCTGCAGCTACGCTCTGGATGTCCGTGTCACAGGTCGCGCCGGCGTCGGCGAAACGCTGAGCCGCGGCCTGGCGATGTTGAGCGATTGTCAGCAGGCCCCGGACAGCGGCTTTCAGTGCCGCTGGTCAGACAGTCTCTGCAGCCCCTAGATCCGGCGCCCAGTGGCGCCACGCGGCCAGCAGCGGAAAATACAGTCCGACCCGGATGGGTCGTGTCTCCAGGGGCGCCAGCGCCCGGGCATAGCGCTCCAGTTGGGGACGATAGCGCTCCACCTCGTTGTTCAGAAACGCCTGCACATCGCCGCCCTCGTGAACACTGGTCTTGTAGTCAACGATCCAGCGCGTGCCATCGGCCACGAAGGTTCGATCCAGCACCAGCCGTTCCAGACCAGCCTCCGTGCAGACGGTAAGTGACAGCTCCGCGCTGGCGTCCATATGCCCGCCATCCAGAATCCACCGCCCGGTCGGATCGGCGAGGCTGCCCTTGAGGGCGGTCAACACGCGCTCGCACGCTCGGGGGAGATCGGACCGATCCACGCCTGCCAAGTGAAGCTCTGCCTGGACCCGTGGGGCCAGGCTGCCGATGCGGTCTGCTGTCCAGGCGGCTGCGCCCTCCTCCGCGATACGCTGCAGCCAGCCGTGGGCCACTGTGCCCACATGAACGGCCATCTGCCCCACCCATTCGAAAGTGGGCGGCGCCGTGGCTTGAGGCTCGGGTATCCCGCGGACCGCAGCGGGTAACGGCACATCCCGAACGCGCCGCAGCCGGGAGGCCAGGGGTTCAAGAGTTACCGCCGGGGCAGGTGGCTCTGGCGCGGCGGCGGCAAAAGCGGGCCAAAGGCGGCTCAGCAGGCTCCGTGAAGGGGGCGCCCGATGGTTGGCGGGCATCTGGCCCACCAGGTGAAGCCGATCCCGGGCTCTGGTGGTTGCGACATAGGCAAGCCGCACCCGCTCCAGATCGTCCCGATCCCGTGCTTCGCGGCGAATGAACTCATGCAGTGCCTCATCGGCAGCGCGGTCCTTCAGCGGGGCCAGTAGAAGCTCTTCACCGCCCGCGACGTTGGTCCGCTCCAGCCAGCGCAGCGCCTTGGTGTCCTCCTGGGGCCATTTCCGTCCCAGGCCCATGAAAACCACCGTATCGAACTCGAGCCCCTTGGCGCGGTGAACGGTCATGATCTGCACTTGCGCCTGGGTTTCAGCGATGGGCGTGGGCTCCGGCTCCCTGAAGGCCGCTTCCAGGTCTGCGGGATCGTCCAGATCGCCATGGCGAGTCAGCGCGTTGAGTTTCGCAAAGAAACGGCGCGCCAGGACAAGCTCGTCCTCGTCCAACAGTTCAGCCGCGCCCAGCCGCAACCAGGTGCGCTCCACCCAGGTGCTCAGAAGGTGGGCGCCGCGCTCGGCGAAGGCCGTCTCCAGGGCACCCAGCAGTGCGCCGATGCGGGTTTGCCCGTCACTGCTCAGAGCAGCCACGACCCTGGCGTCGCGCAGCAGGGTGTACACAGGCAACGCGTGCTCCCCTTCGCACAGCCGGGACAGGTCCTCGAGGGTCACACCGCAGCAGGGCATTCGCAGCACGGCCAGCCAGGCAATGCGGTCCAGCGGATGCAGCAGGGCTCGGGTCAGTCCGAGCAGGTCCTGAACAACCTGATGCTGCTGAGCCGCATCGATGTCCACGGCCTGAGCCGTAATCCCGGCCCGGCCCAGATGATGCTGCAGTCCGGCCAGGTGGGCGCGGCTCTGCACCAGCACGGCGATGGAGCCAGCCTCCCCCCCTGCCACAGCCGCCTGCACTAACTCCGTCACGCGAGTGGCTTCGGCTGCCGGCTCACCTGCCGGGAGCAGGTGGACCGCGACGGCCGCGCCGTGGCGGGTGGCGCGCGCGGCGTGGGCCGCCACGTAGGCCGCGGCACCCCGGCCCATATCGTCCTGGGCCGGCATACACTGGGCAAAGCAGGAGTTGACCCAGGCCACCAGCCGGGGGTCGCTGCGAAAGTTGCGATGCAGGGTCAAGGGCTTAAGGGCCACGCTGCCGATACCGCCCGCCCGCACCCGCAGGAACAAAGACATGTCCGCATCGCGGAAGCGGTAGATCGACTGCATGGGATCGCCCACCAGAAACAGGGTGCGGCCATCCCCCGGCTGCCAGCCCGCCGTGAGGGTTTCCAACAGATGCAGCTGGGTGTGGGACGTGTCCTGGAACTCGTCGACCAGGATGTGTTGAATACGCCGATCCAACGCCAGCAGCAGATCACTGGGGGCGTCCGTAGCACCCAGGGCGCGCCCGGCAGCCATGGCGATTTCAACGAAATCACAGGTTTCAGCTTCCTGAAAGACCACCCATAGCTCGGCAGCGAGGTGGGGCAAAACCAGGCGCAGCGCCTCCAGGTTACGCCACTGGGCATCGTCGTAACGGGGCGCAGGCAGCCGCCTCACATCGGCCAGCGCTTCGCGCAGCCCATCCAGCGGCTCAAGCTCCGCCAGCAGCTCTGTCATCCGCTGTTTGCCCACCGTGTCCGCGCCGGGAAAACCGTCGCGGGCGCCGAGCCGGCGCCGCCAGGTCCCGCGGCCGGTGAGCAGAAGCTCAGCCAGACCCGGCCAATCCACGGCTGCGCTGGCCTCGTTGGCGCCGCTGAAGCGGTCCTTGAGCTCCAGGGCCACGGCTAGGTGCTCGGCCGGGAACTGATCCGCCAGCTTGTTCCAGTGGTCGGCCACGAGCTGCTCCAGGGCCGACTCCAACTGGGCCCGCAGGGGTCCTGCCGCGGCGCCCGGACGGATGTGGCGTAACCATTGATCCCGGTGCGGCGCCAGCTCGGCCAACAGGCCCTCCAGGCGGGACAGGCGGGCATCCAGGACCCGCAACAGCGTCTGCAGCGCGGCAGCCAGCGCGTCATCGCCATCCAGAGCTGCCACGGTGCGCCTTGCCGCCATGCGATAAAGATGGCGCGCGTCATCCACCAGGTCCAAGCCCGCAACGGCCCCTGCGGCCAGGGGCAGTCGCCGGGCCAGCCAGCCATTCAGGGCGTCCACGGTGTCAATGCGCAGCTGCTGGGGTTCCAGCTCGAGCTGCCAGCCCTGAGCCTGGTCGCGTGCCAGCACGGCGCGGGCCAGGCGCCAGGTCAGTGCGGCATGGTCGGGCGCCGGCATGGGCGCTTCCCGGGCCTGGGCGAGGGCGGCCAGCAGGCGGTTTTTCATTTCTGCCGCGGCCTTGCGGGTGAACGTAATGGCGACCACCTCCTCCGGGTGCTCCACCCGCGCCAGCAGGGCCAGCAGCCTCTGAATGAGCAGCTCCGTTTTGCCCGAGCCGGCCGGCGCCTGCACGATGAAGGAATTTTCCACGTCGATGGCGCGCTGGCGGGCCTGGGCATCCTCCCGGGTCGGCTCGGGCCCCAGGCTCACGGCGCCAGCCACTGGTAGACCCGCGTGGCGGGCGCGTAGCTGCCCTGGGCGTCCCCGGGCCGATCGGGCAGCAAGCGGGCGTCGCCGGCCGCAAGCTCCGCGGCAAGCTTAGTGAGCTCGGCACGCCATTGCCGGACCAAGTCGTCCAGGGACAGCTCGCCCAGCAGGTTGCGCCCCTGAAGGTTCAGGCCGGGTGCCCAAAGCCCGCGGTAGCGGGGCGGCTCGGACTTCAGGTCCACGAGCAGCGCTGCCCCCACACTCGACCCCACTGCCAGCACGTAGAGCGGTACCTGCACATCCGCCGGACGCGGCTTCAGCCAGGCGCCGGGCTTGGCCTCACCGGTCTTGTAGTCCATGACCATGAGCTGACCCTGGGCGTCTCGATCCAGGCGATCCAGCCGCGCCTCAACGGTGTGCTCGGCCAGGGTGATGGTTTGGCGCAGTTCCAGGCCCGCCACCTGGAAGGGCGGCCGCTGCCGCTCCTGTTCGATGAACGCGCCAATGCGCTGGCTGAGACGGGCCGCTTCCAGGGCGACGACGCGGGCCTGCAGGCCGCGAACGGAACCCAGCTGCTCGCGCACCGCCTGCCCGATCGCGGCGTCGATCTGGCCGGTATCGGGCACGCCCCGGGCCAGGTCCGTGCTGTCGCGGACGGCGCTGTAGAGCAACTGAAGAGCACGGTGGGCCAGCAGGCCGCGCTGCCAGGGGGCAACTCCCCGGGTCGGTCGGTCCAGTTCCCGAGCACCCAGGCGCAGCTCGAGAAAAGCGCGCAACGGGCAGCTGGACTGGATCCCTAAGCCGCGGGTGCCGCCCGGGATTCGCGTCCCCGGCAGCGGCGGCGCGGGATCTGGCACGGTCTCAGTCCGCCGGGGTCTGGGGCGCTCACGCTTAGCCGGCGCGGCCAGATCAGGCAGCGAAGCCAGCAACCGGCTCGGCTGGGTGGCCTCTTCGTGCCGCTTCGCCGGCCAGCTGGCCACCAGACACGTTGTGCTGCGCCGGGCAAACTGCCAGGCCTCTTCTGCGGCCCGGCGGGCCGCACCCGCATCGGCGTCCGGCATGCCGCTGGCCCGCTGCAACGTCAGCGGCAGGAAAGGATTGGGCTGGGGTCGTGGCGGCCACTGATCTCGATCCAGACCCATGATCCACACGCCGTCATGGGCCGGGCCCAGATCCGCCATGCGACCCACGATCTCAATCGTCGCCGTCCCGACCGGTTGGCGGCCGTGGCGCAGACGGCCTGCCGCACGCCCCAGCTGGCCCAGGGCGGCCGCCTGCCCCAGGGCCGGCAGCACCGGGCTGAGCGCCGCCAGTTCCGTCAGCAGATCCTGCCACAGGCGCAGCATCTCGGCCTGGCGGTCCGCGGGCAGACCCGCCGGCCAGCCCAGCGCGGCCAGATAGCGCTGCCATAGCTCAGCCCAGTGAGATACGGGGCGCGCCCTACCGGTGTCGTCCACCGCCGCTGCCGCTTGCCCTAGGCTGTCCGCCAACCCTGGGTGGCGTCGCTGCAGCCGGGCGCGGAAACCAGGCTCGGCAAGGCGGCGCAGCAGATCCCAGTGATGGGCCGGGGCGCGCCGCAGCTCCATCTCCAAAGCAACCGCGGCTGCGGGGTCGCTGGCGCAGGCGCCAATGAACGGGCTGCGCAGAAAACGGCCCACCGTGCCAAAATCGCTGCCGCCCCGGGCGAGTTCCAGTGCGGTCAGTGCCGCGCCCAGGGCCGGCAGATCCAGCAGCGGCTCGCCGCCGGCAAAACGCACGGCAGGCAGCCCGGCCTGCGTGCCCAGGTCATGGCCCAGCACACTGCGAACCTCTGCCCGGCGCCGCTCCAGTTCAGGCACAACGAGGGCAATGTGCTGTGCGCCGGCGGTCAACCGCTCACGGGCCCAGCCCGCTGCCGCGACGAGTTCCGCGGCCTCATCGGCCAACACCACACGTGCTGCCCGGCCGGCGGCCGCCACGTCGGGCAAGACCTGAATGGGCCAGCCCAGGGCCGTCAGCCTGGCCGGCAACTCCGCCACCAACGGCGTCGGCGTGGCGCCGGACAACCACATGAGCGGCCCAAGCCTTTTTGGGGGCGGGGTCACAGCCAGGCGTTTCAGGGCCTGGTCCGGATCGATCCAACCCTCCTGGGCCAGCCGTTGGCGGTACTCGCGAGCCCAGCCCAGGAACGTGCGCGTGTCAGTCGGGCCCGTCACGCTCGCCCCATCGACCGAAAAGTGCTGCAGGTCCCGCCAGGCGCCGGCTGCCCAGCGCGCCGCCTGGGTCACCCCCAGCAGCGGCGCGCCGGCATCGTCAGCGGCGACAATCTGCTCCCACAGGCACAGCGATTGGGCACGGGAGATCAGCCTTTCTTCGGCGCGTTCTCCGGCATGCTGCCACAGCCGGTTCACCCAACCCTCCACGGTCAGAATACTCGGGGTTGTGAAGCTGCTCCGGCCCCCGGCCCGCTGCCGCAGCGCGAAAGCCGCCTCCACCCGCCCCGCCGCGTATACGTGGGGCACCACCAGGATTGCTCCGCTGGTCAGCTTTGCGACGAACTCAGAATCCATATATTTCATATGGATAACTGGAATTTATTAAGCAGTTTCTAGACTGGGGCCGCGACTGAACTGATGTTCTAGAACCAGATTGATGCGTTCAAAGGCGATGCTCAGGGTCTCGGCATCAGGCAGCGTGGTGATACGGAAGTAGTTCCGGTAGGGCACGTTGAAGCTGGATCCGGGCGCGACCAGCACGTGCTGAGTCTCCAGCAGTTCGAGGGCGAAGGCTTCGTCGTCGAAGTCCGGCAGGAGGCGCTGATCCACGCCGATGAATGCGTACATGGACCCCTGGGGCGGCACCATCAGTTCCAGGAAACGACTGGCTGCCACGGCGTCCACCACCGCGCGCCGCGATTCGAACAGCCGTCCGCCCGGCGAACACAGCTTACCGATGCTCTGATAACCGCCAAGGGCGGTCTGCACCGCCCATTGGCCGGGCACGTTGCTGCACAGTCGCAGGGACGCCAGCGTATCCAGCGCCGTGAGGTAGTCATCAGCCATGTCCAGTTGCCCGCTGAAGGCCACCCACCCCACCCGGTAACCACAGGCGCGATAGACCTTGGACAGGCCGCCGTAGCTTGCGCAGAGGGTATTGCGCACCAGGGGAGCCACCGGTATGGATTCGTTATCCTCGTAAACCATCTGGTCATAGATCTCATCGCTCAAGATCACCAGACCATGCTGCTCCGCCAGCCTTACCATGGCTTCCAGACAGGTCCGGGAATACACCGCACCGGTCGGATTGTTGGGATTGATGACCACCAGGGCGCGTGTGCGCGGGGTAATCAACGCCGCCAGCGCATCCAGGTCCGGATGAAAGGCCAGTTCCGGGGGGCACGGATAATGCACGGCACTGCCGCCGTTGAGGTTGGTCGCCGCGGTCCACAAGGGATAGTCGGGGCTTGGGATCAGCACCTCGTCGCCCGGATTAAGCAGGGCACGCAGGGTGAGATCGATCAACTCACTGACCCCGTTGCCCATGAAAACGTGCTCTGCCGTGACGTCCATGACGCCACGGTCCTGATGCTGCATCACCACCGCCTCGCGAGCGGGGAAGATGCCCTTCTGGTGACAGTAGCCCTCGCTGGCAGCGAGATTCTCGATCATGGCAAGCCGCATGGTCTCGGGAGTGCGAAAGCCGAAGGGGCCCGGGTTGCCGATGTTCAGGGACAGAATTTCGTAGCCCTGGCGCTCCAGGTCCTGGGCTCGCCGTGCCAACTGGCCACGAATCTCGTAGCGCACATTGGTCAGGCTCCGGCTGGCTTTGATGGCACGTGGACTCATGGCTGTTCTATCCTTTAGCTTGCCTGGAGCCTAACAGAACCAACTGAACATAAAAGGGGTTCACCGCACGATGGGCCAAGATCAACCGCGCCATGCAGATCTGGATGCCGTCGTCGTGGGCGCTGGTTTTGCCGGTCTGTATGCGCTGCACCGGCTGCGGCAGCAGGGTCTCAGCGCTCGGATCTATGAAGCGGGCGACGACGTGGGCGGAACCTGGTATTGGAACCGCTATCCGGGCGCGCGCTGCGATGTCGAGAGCCTGCAGTACTCCTACCAGTTCTCGCCGGAACTGGAGCAGGAGTGGGAATGGTCCGAACGCTACGCCACCCAGGCGGAGATTCTGGCTTACATCGAGCACGTGGTGGAGCGCTTCGACCTGCGCCGGGATATCGTCTTTAGCACCCGGGTGACCGGGGCCCGCTACGACACCCCGGCGGGGCGCTGGACGCTATCCACCGAAGCGGGGGGCTCGGTGTCAGCCCGCTACTGCGTCATGGCCTTGGGCTGCCTGTCCGCAGCCCATCTGCCCCGTTTCCCGGGACTTGAGACCTTCCAGGGCCGCACTGTCCACACCGGCGCCTGGCCCCATGAGGCAGTGGATTTCGCCGGGCAGCAGGTGGCCGTGATTGGCACCGGTTCCTCGGGCATTCAATGTATTCCCCTCATCGCGGAGCAGGCGGACCACCTGACCGTTTTCCAGCGAACGGCCAATTACGCGGTACCGGCCTGGAACGGCCCCCTGTCCGCCGAACGGGTCAAGGCGGTGAAGTCCGACTATCGGGGCCTGCGGGCGCGAGCCAAGACCCGTCCCACCGGGTATCTGTTCCCGACCAACTCCCGCTCGGCGATGGCGGACACGCCGCAGCAGCGGACAGCCGTATTCGAGGAATTCTGGCGTAACGGCGGGCTGGGCTTCATGGCGGCCTACGGCGACCTGTTCACCAATCCCCACTCTAACGCGGCCGCCGCGCAGTTCGTGCGCGGCAAGATACGCGCGAAGGTCGACGACCCGGCCGTGGCAGAACTGCTGATCCCGGACACCGTGATCGGCTCCAAACGCCTCTGCGTTGAGAGCGGTTACTACGAAACCTTCAACCGGCCGAATGTCACTCTAATCGATATTCGCGCCACAGGCATCGAGTGCGTCACGCCGGCGGGACTGCGCGTGGCGGGTGAGGATTACGCCTTCGATGCGATCGTCTTTGCCACGGGTTTCGATGCCATCACCGGCTCACTGCTGAGAGTGGATATCCGCGGCAGTGAGGGTCAGGCGCTCAGGGATAAATGGTCTGGCGGCCCGCGAACGCTGTTGGGGCTCGCCGCAGCCGGATTTCCCAATTTATTCATGATCAACGGCCCGGGCAGTCCCTCGGTGCTTTCCAATATGGTGCAGAGCATCGAGCAGCATGTGGATTTCATCGTGGCGTTAATCGCTTATATGACGGAATCCGGTTATGCGACCGTTGTGGCCGACGTGGCCGCGGAAGATGCCTGGACCGCCCACAATCAGGAGGCGGTAGAACGGACCCTGCGGGCCACCAATGACTCCTGGTACGTGGGCGCCAATATCCCCGGCCGTCCGCGCGTATTCATGCCCTATACGGGGGGCGTGCCCGCCTATCTGGAGCGCTGCGCCCAGGTGGTGGCGGACAATTACGCCGGCTTCACCTTTTCCTGAATCCCGGGGACAGGCGGGGAACCCGCCCCGGCGCATGCCGCTGAGGGCTTGGGCGCGATTTCGGCGAAAACCGCGGCGGATGGCGGCTTTCCACGGCCCGCCCCGGTGGGGGTCGCCGCCGCAAATAGGTTAAAATAAAGACCTTGTTCAGTGAGGAGAGCTGGCCGATGGATCCCATGGCCCGGGTGTTGGATATCGCACCGCCAACCCAAGATGAGTTAGCAAGGCAGCGCTTCATCTCAAGCCTGCGCAAGCATGTCATGGTGACCCTGCCGCCGGCCATGCGTGCTGATTACGAGGCCCATGCCGCTGCGGACTTCGCGCGCAAAGAGGGTCACGAGCCAGCCGACGGGCTTGAAGTGCGCAAAGCCATGCGCCATCGACCCCTGTATCGGGCCTGGAGCGCGATGCGCTACAACGCCCAGGAAATGGTCTGGGCATCGGTGCAGAACCAGGTGGAACGCCATCTGGACGAACTCAACGAGACTGCCCGCAAGGCCCGAGACGAAGGCCCGGGCTCGCTGCGGCTGAACCCGGATCTGCCCCTGCCCCGCGAGATCACGTCGCTGGACGTGCACCTCATGCCCGGGTGCTGGCACGAGGAGCACGCGGAGGATGATACGGCGCAGGGCGCCGTGTACGAACTGGGGTCCGCCGTGTTTGGTGGTTCGCTGCACTATGCCAAGCGCGGCGCGGTGGCCTACTCGGTGGCCAACATGCTCAAGATTCGCTGCCCGGACTTGAAGCCGACCCGGATTCTGGACATCGGCTGCAGCATCGGCACCAACACCCTGCCCTATCACGAAACCTATCCCGACGCGGAGCTCTACGGCATCGACGTCGCCGCCGCCCAGCTGCGCCACGCCTTTGCCCGCGCCTGCGCGGTGGACGTGCCGGTGCATTTTTCCCAGCAGGACGGGGAACATACCGATTTCGAAGACGAAAGCTTCGACCTCATTGTCTCAAGCTATCTGTTTCACGAGCTGTCGGTGAAGTCCAGCAAGGCGGTGCTGACCGAGTGCCATCGCCTGCTCAAGCCCGGCGGCTTGATGCTGCATATGGAGCTGCCGGCGTCGGATCAGGTGGATCCCTACTACAACTTCTTCCTGGACTGGGACGCCTACTACAACAACGAGCCCCATTACGCCTCGTTCCGGGGGCAGAACCTGAGCGAGCTTTGCCTCAGCGCTGGCTTTGACGCAGACCGGTACGTGCTGTGGCCCATCCCCAATTACACCACCGTTGACGAGGATTATTTCAACGCCTGCGCCCGCGGTGAAGCCGAGCCCCCGGCCCACGGCAACGGCTCCTGCTGGTACCTGTTCGGCGCATGGAAATAGGCGGCTACGAACTCCTCACGTACGTCCACATCCTGCTCTTCACCTACTGGCTGGGAGCGGATCTGGGCGTGTTCATCGGCGCCCGGGTATCCGGGCGGCCGGGGCTTACCTACGAGCAGCGAGTGCTGTTGCGAGAAGCCGTGGTGCTGGTGGACATGGCACCGCGCTCGGCCCTGATTCTCATCCTGCCCGTGGGGTTTCAGATGGCGGCATCCTGGGGCTCGCCCATCCAGGGTCCCTGGCTGCTCTTGATCTGGGTGGCAGCGGCCATCTGGTTCGTCATCATGTGGAGCGTCCATATCAAGGCCGGCACCGAGCAGGGTGAGGCTTTGCGCAAGCTGGATATGGTGATCCGCTACGCGGTAATGCTGGTCATGTTCGGCATCGGCTTGAGCTCCCTGCTGGTGGACGTGCCCTTCGAGCCAAACTGGCTGGCCACCAAGGCCTTTCTGTTCGGCGCCATCATCGCCCTGGGGATCGCCCTGCGCGTCATTGCCAAGGACCTGCCGCCGATCATGGCTGCGTTCAAAGAAGGCAAAGACGATGCGGCCGCGCAGGAACGCTTGAACGCGCAGCGCCGGCGCGGTGCCCGCACGGCGCTCACTCTGTGGGGCGTGCTGTTCGTGATGGCCTTTCTCGGGACCACCAAACCCTTCTGAGTTCTCAGGGCGCCCGGCGGCGACCCTCGTCAATGGACAGGTCGCGGGCTAGATTGATGCCGCGGGCGTTGTCCACCCAGCCATCCACGTGCCGGCCGATCAGCCTGCGACCGGCGTAGTAGTACAGCGGCAGGATGGGCATGTCGTCCAACGCCAGCGCCTCGGCCTGCTTCAGCAGCGCTGCCCGCTGGTCAAGATCTACCGTGGTGATAATCTCATCCAGCAGCGCGTCGTAGTCGGGATTGGCGTAACCCGCCTGATTCAAAGGGCCGGCGTCGCTGTGGATGCGCTCCAGGAAGGAAAAGCCATCCGAGGTCTCCGCCAGCCACAGGTAGCGGCCCACGTCGAACTCGCCCTGGCGCATGTTCGCCAGCAGCACCTTGGCTTCCATGTTGTTCAGGGTCGTGACCACCCCGATCGCTTTCCACATGGCCGCCACCGCGACGGCCACCCGCTTGTGCAACTCGTGAGTGTTGTAGCTGAGCTCCACGGTCAGCGGATTGCCCGGCCCGAAGCCGGCCTCCGCCAGCAGCGCCCGCGCCCGGCTGAGCCGGTCCGGATAGGACCAGGCGGCAAAATCGGCACTGGCGTGCTCGGGATAAAAGCGCGCCTGGGGCGGGATCAAACCATAGGCGGGCGACTCTCCCGATGACCCCAGCACCCGCTCCACCAGCACCTCACGATTCACGGCCATGGCCAGTGCCCGGCGCACGCGGCGATCATTGAACGGCGGCCGCTTGAGATTGAAGGCATAGTGCTGCAAACCGAAGGCGGGCACCATGTGCAGTTCGGTGCCTAAATTCTCCTTCATCCATTCCAGCTGACCGATGGGCACGGAGACCACCACGTCAAGCTCCCCCGCCCGAAACTGCCGCAGGGCGCGGTTGGTATCCTCACCGTTGTGATGCCAGACGCCTGCCAGTTTGACCCGGTCGGCGCCATAGAAACGCGGGTTTTTGCGCACTGCCACATGGCCGTTGGGAATCCACTCACTCAGGGTGAAGGCGCCGTTGGAGACCATGTTCTCGGGGCGAATCCAGCTGTCGCCGTGCTTTTTGATGGCGTGGCGCGGTGCCGGCAGACCCCGGTGCACCAGCAGCTCGGTGAAAAACGGCGTCGGATGCACCAGCCGGACCTCCAGATGGCGCTCGTCCAGGGCCCGCACGCCCAACTCTGACGCGGGCCTTTCACCCAGCTGTATCTCCCGGCCGTTTTCAACCAGAAAGTAGCGGGCCGCGAAGGGCGAGGCGGTGGCCGGATCCACGATGCGGCGCATGCTGAAGGCAAAATCTTCCGCGGTCAGCGGCGTGCCGTCGGACCACTGCAGCCCCTCGCGGAGCTTGAAGACGTAGGTCAGGCCATCCTCGCTCACCGTCCAGCTCTCGGCACTGCCCGGCTGAACGCTCGCATCCGGTGCCAGGGTGGTGAGGCCGATGAACAGATCCATCACGATGGTGGCTTCCCAGGGATCCACGAACTTGTGGGGATCCAGGGTCGCCGGGTCGCCGGTGCCGGAACGGTGCAGAATCTGGGCCTGGCCCATACCTGCGCCCAATACGCACAGGGCCGCCGCGCAGAGCAGCCGGCGCATCACAGCCGATTCCCCACGTCGTGCCCTTCCTTGGTTGCGGACAGCACGGTGCGCGGCGCGTAAGCATCGCCGATGACGTGCGTCTCGATACCCCTGGCGCGCAGTGGCGCGACGAGCTGATCGTCGGGCACCCGCGGTGTGGCATAGGTGAACACGGCCAGATCATCGATGACCTGCTCCGCGCCGCTGTAGACGTTGCGCACCACCAGGTCGCCCGTTTCCAGAATCGATGCGCCGACGGGCTCGGAGAGCAGCATCAGCTCGATGCCCTGCTCCATGAGCAGCTTGTACACCACCTGCCGCGTGACCAGCGGCTCGTCCTGGGCGATGCGTTCCCGGGGCGTGATGATCACCACCCGATCGAATATCCGCTTGAGAAGCTGGGCGCTGGCGTAGGTGCCCGACGTGTGATCGTGGTCGAAAATGACCGCCGCGCCTGACTCTTTGCCCTGGTGGTCCTTGAGGCTTGTCATCAGGGTGCGCAGGTCAGGGATCAGCTCTTCGTCACGCAGCTCTGCGGGCAACTGATGGGGCCAGAGCATGGTAGAACCTGTGGCTACGACCACGGCGTCCGGGGACAAAGCCAGAACGTCGTCCAGGCCAGCCTTGAAGCCCAGCTCCACGGTCACGCCCCCTCGTTTGGCCGCCAGCATCTGATAGTCGTAGACGCTAGACAGGTTTTCGCCGCCGGGCAGCTCGGCCCGCAGCCGGGTTTTGCCGCCGACTTCGGCGCCGGCGCCGAGCACCGTGACCTCATGACCACGGGCGCCGGCCACCCAGGCGGCCTCCATGCCGGCCACGCCGGATCCGACCACGACGACCCGGCGCGGACTGGCTACCCGCTCGGGCCACCAGTCCAGCTCTTCCCGTTTGGCGACTCGCGGGTTGTTATCGCACTCGATAGGGATGTGGTCCTCAACGATCGTCGCCCAACAGGTATTGCACGAGACGCAGTAGCGGATGGTGGCCTCCCGGCCGAGAGCCGACTTGATCGGCAGGCCGGGATCGGTGACCAGGGGCCTGCCGAAGCCGATGAAGTCGCTCTGGCCAGCGGCCAGGATTCCGTCGGCCTCCGCCGGGTCGGTGATCAGGCCCAGTCCCATCACCGGAATGCCCTTGCAGGCGGCCTTGAGCTCGGCGATGAGGGGCATATAGGGCGCCCTGGGCCCATGCATGTCGGGAATGTGCATCCACAGGGACGGCGCATGGGAGCCCATGGCGAAGGCGAAGTAGCTGACCACGGCGGGATCGGCCAGGGCGTTGGCAATCTCAGCGGCCTCGGTCGGCCCGATGCTCTCCGCGACGCCGTCATCCCCGGGCAGCTTCAACCCGATGATGAAGTTCTCGCCGCAGGCAGACCGGATACCGGCCGCCATGTCCTTCACCAGGCGGATGCGGTTCTCCAGGGAGCCGCCGAATTCGTCTTCCCGCCGGTTCGACCAGGGTGAGAGAAACTGGTGGAACAGGTGGCCGTGGCCTGCCGAGATTTCAGTGCCAGAGAATCCGGCTTCCTTGAGCCGCACGCAGCCCGCCACAATCTGCTCGATCATCTCCCGGACTTCGTCCGTCGTCATGACATGGGGGACCGTCCAGCTGAGATCGTCAGGTAAGGCTGAGGGCCCGAGGGCAAATGGATGGCGACCGCGCTCGTGGCGGCCCCGACCGGAGTCCTGGATCTGGCCCAGCAGGCGGGCGCCCGCGCCCTCCACGGCGTCGGCCCACGCGCACAGGCTGTCGAAACACTCTTCCCGCGTCACGCTGACTTTGTAGTCGATGGTGTGCCAGGGCAGCATGCTCAAGGGTTCGGTAACGATCAGCGCGGCGCCGCCCTGAGCGCGGCTGCGATGGTAGTTGATCAGCGGCGCTGTGGCCTTCTGGCCGCGGCCATGCTTGGTGGTCATGGACGCATGGGCAATCCGATTGCGCAGACTGACGCCGGAGAGCTCCATGGGCGCGAACAGGTGGGGATAGTGTTCCCGGCCCCGCGCTTCCCAATCCGCAGGCATGGTGCTCAAGAGCGTTGCCCCAGTTGCTGGCTGCCGAACAGGGCCTCAAACGCCTCGTCATCCGGGTCGCCGATTTTCATGTCATCTTCCAGCAAGGCACAGCCTGTCCGCACTGCCGGCCGCTCACCCACAACCTCGTACCAGCGTTTAACGTTGGGGAACTGCGCGATATCGATCTCGTGGAACCAGCGCACGTGCACCCATGGATAGGTGGCCATATCGGCAATGGAGTACTCACCGGCCAGGTACGGCGCCTCGCCCAGCCGTTTGTCCAGCACGCCGTAAAGGCGCAGCGTTTCGTTGCGATAGCGGTCGATGGCATAGGGGATCTTTTCCGGCGCATAGCCTAAGAAATGCCCGCACTGACCGAACATGGGGCCGACGGCGGCCACTTGAAAGTTAAGCCACTGCAGCACCAGGTACTTTCCGCGGGTGTCAGTGGGCATGAATTGCCCGGTCTTCTCGGCCAAATATTGCAGGATAGCGCCGGACTCAAACAGGGAGAGGGGCTCTCCGCCGGGTCCATCCCGATCCACGATGGCGGGGATTTTGTTATTGGGGCTGATTTTCAAGAACGCGGGATCGAACTGCTCCCCGCGCAGCATGTTAATCGGATGCACCTCGTAGGCCAGACCCGTCTCCTCCAACATGATGGGGATCTTGTGACCATTCGGGGTGGGCCAGTAATACAGGTCAATCATGCTGAGCTGTGCCTCCGGGCGCGAACCGTTAGAATCCAAGGTATTGGCCCTATTCTACCGACTCACCCACTAAAGGACCCCCCAGCATGCTGAGTTTCATGGTCGTGGTTACGATGACGGCGCCCAATCTGGCGGCCGTGGAGACCGCCTACGTGTCCTATCTGAACTACCGGGTTGCCGATCGCGGCCAGGTTTCCGAGATACTGGCCGCCATCTGGGACACGCCCCGCATGATCGGGCACGACTACATTCTCATGCAGCCGGAAAGCGGTGCCGGCGTGTACCTGCGTTTCGTGCAAGCCGACCCGGTCGAAGGTTATGCACCCATGAAGACCTTCGGCTGGAACGCCACCGAGATTCTGGTGCAGGATCCGGATGCGCTTGCCAAGCAGCTGGCAGACTCGCCCTTTGAGATTCTAGGTGCACCCAAGAACCTGTCGGATACCTCGCCCATTCGCGCCATGCAGGTGGTGGGGCCGGCCAATGAGGTCCTCTATCTGACCCGCATACCGCCCGAGGGCGCCGGCACCCTGAGCCCGGCGGAAACTTTCGTGGATCGCACCTTCATCATGGTGCTCGGCGGCCCCGAAATGGAGAGTCTGCGAGAGTTCTATAACCAGGTGTTCGCCATGCCCGTTGGCGAACCCTTCGGCGCGCGGGTACGGCTCTTGTCCAGGGCGCACGGCCTGGACCTGGAAACACTGCACCCGCTGGCCATGGCCAGTCTGCCGAAGGATTTCGGTATCGAGCTTGACCAGTACCCGGCCACGGCGACCACGCGGCCCCAGCGTTTCGGTGAGCTGCCCCCGGGCACCGCCATGGTGGGCTTTCGCATTGCCTCGCTGGCGCCCGTGGAGGACTATCTCATCAGCGAGCCCCTGGTGGTTGAGTCCGCGCCCTATGACGGCCGCCGGGTCGGCCTGGTGCGCGGCCCGGCCGGAGAGCTGATCGAGCTGATCGAGGGCAATTGAAACGGGCGAGCTGCCCATGAAGCGCTATTGCCTGGCGAAGGTTTTCATGGGCGTGGCGCGCCCGCGGTCTATCTGCGGTACAGATAGCGCGCCAGGTGAATACCCCGGGCGTTATCCACCCAGCCGCCCACGTGGGGTTTGATCAGGCGTTTGGAGACGTAGAAATTGATGGGCATGATGGGCTGTTGGTCCAGGCCAATCTGCTCCGCCGCGCGCATCAGGCGCGCCCGTTCCGCCACGTCGGGGGTCTGACGGGCCTGATCCACCAGGCGATCGAACTCGGGATTCCTGAACCCGGACCGGTTGATGGGACCCGAGTCGCTGTGCAGCAGCTCGAGATACGTCATCGCGTCACGCACCTCGCCGAACCAGGAGGCCCGAGCCACTTCGAAGTCGCCGGCGCGAATGTCCGCCACCAGGACCTTGGCTTCCGAGTTCTCCAGGGCCACCTCCACGCCGAGCTGTTTCCACATGGCGCTGGCGGCCACGGCCACCCGTTTGTGCTGCTCGTTGGTGTTGTAGCGCAGGGTGAACTTGAGCGGTTGGCCCGGGCCAAAGCCCGCCTCGGCCAGCAGCTCGCGGGCCCGTGTCACCCGCTGACCGTGATCCCAGGCAGCAAAGTCCACTGTCGGGCCATCCGGATAATTGAGGATATCCGGCGGCATCAGGCTGTACGCGGGGGGCTCACCGCCCTTGGTAATGCGCTGGGTAATGACCTCCCGATTGACCGCCATGGACAACGCACGGCGCACGCGGACATCGTCGAAGGGGGCCCGGTTCACGTTGAAGACGTAGTAGTCCAGTCCAATGATCGGGGTTAGATGCAGCTCGGCGGCCAGGTTCTCCCGGGCCCAGTCCAGCCGATTGGGCGGGATCACGGTCAGGATGTCGATCTCTCCGGCCCGGTACTGGCGAAAGCCCGTGTCCAGGTCCTCGGCGGGCATGTGATAAATCGCTGCCAGCTTGACCGTGTCCGCTGCGAAGAACCTGGGATTGCGGGTCAGGCGCACATGCACCTGGGGAACCCATTCATCCAGCAGGTACGCGCCGTTGGACACCAGCGTGCCCGGTTTGGCCCAGTTGCGACCGTGCTTCTCGATGGCGTGGCGAGGCGCGGGCAAACCACGATGCACAATCAGCTCGGGAAAATAAGGCGTGGGCGCTTTGAGCTCAATCTGCACGCGACGCGGGTCCAGGGCCCGCACCGCCAGCGTCTCCACCGGCGACTGTCCCGTATTGACGGCCTGGGCACCCTGGATGTCATACAGCAGCGCCGCCGAGGGCGAGGCGGTGGCCGGGTCCATGATACGGCGGAATGAATAGACGAAATCAGCCGCGGTGAGGGGAACCCCGTCCGACCAGGCAAGCCCATCCCGCAGCAGAAATGTATACGTGCGCCCGTCGTTGCTCAGCTGCCAGGATTCCGCAGCCCCCGGGACCACGTTCACGGCCGGATCCAGCGTCGTCAGGCCAACGAACAGATCCTGGACGATGTTACCCTCCCAGCCGTCCACCCACAGGTGGGGGTCCAGCGTGGCAGGGTCGCCAATGCCGGAGCGGCGCAGGGTCTGCTCCGGATCGTCCGCCGCCGGGAGCCCCGACGCGGCGAATAGCGCGGCCAGAGCCACACCAGCACGAAACGCGTTGACGGTGTTCATCGCTTCTTGGAGTCCGGCGGTTAGCCTTCGGTTCCGCTGCCGCTACATGTAGGGCTTCTGGTCCCTGCCCGCCACCTGGTAGCAAAAGGCCAGGGCCCAGCGCAGATTGATACCCACCCGATCGGCGTCCGGCACGGTAAAGCTGTAGCCGTGACTGATCTGCTGGCCGTCCTTGCGCTCGTTAAGATAGATCACCAGGGTGTCGCGGGTGAAGATACCCTCGTAATTGTTCAGCGGCCAGTCCACCTGAAACAAGGTCACGCCCAGTTCCCGTGGATTGTCATCTTCGGTGGTAAACCAGAACTGCCCGCCGCGATCATGAATCTGGAAGCCGTCATAGCGACGATAGGGCTCATCCCGACCGCCGCCCACGCCGGGCACGTCCACATAGCATTCGAAGGGTCGGGCGCGATGCAAGACGTAATCCAGATTGCGGTCGCTCCCGGGCTCCGGCGTACCCGTGAGCCAGAGCTGGGGCTCGCTGAGGATCATGCCGCTGAACAGCGGCTCAACGCACCCGGCGCGCAATCCGGCCCGAAACTGGGTTGCCTCTCTGCTCCAGGCATAGTCACACACCCGCTCGCCACTGCTCACCCGCATGGTCACCAGCCCGGCCGCGTCGTCCAGCCCCAGGGTCAGCGATGCTTCCCAGGCAGGCGCTTCGGCCCGATTCCACGCTGCGGTGACAGTGAACGTATTCGCCTCGCCGTCGGCAGCGGTCACAGTAACGACCACCGGACCACGCCGCTGCTCCGCGGACAGGCCGGTGCGCGTATCAAAGTACACCTGGTTGGTGTTGCTGTAGACACCCGGCAACATCTCGGCGATGACCATCTTGTCCCGGGCCCAGGTGGTGCTGTCCTGGCCCTGGGCAAACGCCATTGGGGGCGCAAGGAGCACAAGCAGTGCAACGCAGTACGGTTTGATCATCCTCTCCCCCAGGATTGGCGCCCCGCCTGGATCAGTTGGGAATGCGGGAAGCGGGGACATCCCGTTTCAAGTGTATCAGCGCGCTGAATCGGGAACTCTCCCATGTGCTCCCCAAAGAAAAGGCGGCGCCGGTCAAGCACCGGCACCGCCAATTTTTTTCCTGCATGGCTCTTGTGAGCCGCTCAAACAGTTCTGATCAAAAATCCAACGCCAGGCGGATTCCGATCTGTCGCTGCTGCGGCGCAGTCAGGGCTATGCCCTGCTGGAAGCCGAACTCAAACGGGAACAACGTGCCCTGAGTTGCGCTGAAATCGGACCAGCGATTGCCCGCAAGCCAGGTATCATCATCCGCCAGATTGGTGACAAAGCCCTCAATCCGCAAGTCGTCTTTTTGGAAACCAGCCCGCAGGTTCCAGATCCAGTGAGCGCCGATGAACGCGAAGTTCTGCTCGTCCACGAAACGCTTGCCCGTGTAGTTACCGTCCAGGCGCACGAAATAGTCCCAGTCGGCATTCAGGCTATCCTGCAGCGTACCCGCAATAGACCCGCTCCATTCCGGGAACTGCACCGGCCGGTTGCCGTCACAGCGGATGACTGAGCTGCCGCCAGGATCGGGCGGCGTGAAATCATCCGTAAATCCGCACTCGAAGTTCTGGAACTCCGCGTCCGCCCAGTTCAGTGAGAAATCAATCGCGAAGGTTTCCGTGATAGCGGCTGTGCCCTCGAGCTCAATGCCTTGCAGATCCGTGTTGAACCCGCCAACCACCAAATTAGCGATTCCCTGGGTTTGGTCCGGACGGGTAAAGGCCTGGCCCTGGCGGGTTTTCTGGTTTTCCCATTCCATCTGGTAGATCACGGCGGAGAAGTTCAAGCGATTATCCCATGCCGTTTGCTTCCAGCCGATTTCAAAGTTGGTGATCTCTTCTTCATCAGCGAACAGCGCTGTGCCCGGCGCCTGAGCCAGAATGATGTTGATGTCCTCTTCCGGCCGGGTAATCAGGTCCAGGTTGAAGAAGCCCGGGTTGTTGCCCTCTGAATAGGTGGCCCACAAGTTAGTGGAATCAGACGGCTGAAACTGCACCGTGAAACGAGGCAGAAAGGCGTCAAAGTCCTGGCCGAGCTCAAGACCAATCTCGCCCTGGCCAATCACGTAGGGCTCAATGAAGTCAAAACTCTGCTGAATCGCGGCGGCCTGGGCGCGAATCTTGTCTTCCTGGGAGCGGAAGTCGAACTGCACTGACCAGGCCTCGTTGAACTTGTAGCCCAGGCTGCCGAAAATCCCCGTGGTTTCGCCGCTGTTCTTGGGCGGCGGGTCAAGCGGGGGGAAGCCGCAGGGACATAGTCGATCCGTTTCGCCGCCGAAGATCACATCCAGGTCGAAAGCCGCATCGAAGGTGCCGAACAGACTGATCCCGCCGTCACCGCCGACGATAACCTCGCCACCGGAAAACTGGCTGTTGAACTCGGCATCGAAGTAGCTGACTCCGACCAGCCAGGTAAAGGCGCGGTCGGGGTTTGATGCGATCCGAAGCTCGTACTGCTCGGTCTCGATGATTTGCGGATCACGAGACAGCCAGTTGTTAAAGCGAGAGACGTCAAAATCTCGGACGCTGACCGTTAGCTCTTCGTCGGAACCCGCCAGGAAGGAAACGGTGGCGCCCTCCAGGAAGCCCTCTGCCTGAATTTCATAGTCCACGGCCAGGGAGAAGCGTTCCTGCTCGCGTTCCAGCCCGACGTGTTCAAGATAGGGCACATCCGCCACCTGAGGCACCAGGCTGTTCCAGTAGGTGACCCACTGGGGATCCATGACGGTGTTCTGGTCGATGATGCCGCGCAGGCTGTCCGCCCCGGGTATTTCCCCACAGACCCAGTCGGTCAGCGTTCCCAGGCTGGGGTCGTTCCGCTTGAACAGGGTTGCCCACGACGGATTCTGGGCCAGACAGTTGGTCGGGGCATCGGTGTTGGTGCCTCTGAATCCCAGTGGACCGGTCACAAAGGCACCCGGTGCCGCGCCGTCCTCGTCCTGGGACACCATGGCGCGGAACTTGATGGAGAGATTGTCCGTCGGCTCCGCATAGAGCGTGGCCATAATAGTTTGGGTAGTCTCTTCGCCCAGAGCGCCACCATCCGAAGCGGTGTACTGACCACCCGTGCCGTATCCCCGCCCGTAAACACGATAGCCCAACTTGTCCGCGATGATGGGTCCCTCGTGGGCGAAGGTCACATCGTAGGTGCTGTCCTCGGCGAAGCGGGTTGTGATGCGCCCGCTGTATTCCTGCAGGCTCGGCGTCTTGGTAATGAAATTGACGGCGCCGGCAAACGTGCTGCGCCCCAACCAGGCGGAGGACGGCCCCTTGACGACCTCGATGCGCTCCAGGTTTTCTGCGCCGATCGCAGAAACCCCTGACGACATGTAAATACCATCGAGAAAGGCCGAGCCGATCTGACCGAACGGTTCCTTGATCTCACTACCCAGGCCGCGGAAACGAATGGCCGTGTAGATGCGGCCCGGCTCCTGCACGCCCTGCTCGTTGAACTGGAGACCGGGCGTAAACTTCGCCACGTCCACCAGGCTCCGCACGCCAACCTCGGAGAGTTTTTCACCCGTGAATGCCGAAATTGCTACGGGAATCTCCTGCAGGCTCTCCTCACGTTTGCGGGCCGTGACGACAACCTCTTCGATTGCCTGGGCCCCGGCTGGGGATGCGATGGTATAGGCCCCGGCGCCGACGGTCAGAGCCAGGGCACATGCGACTGCCCGTGATTTGCTATGCATGAGGCATTCCTTCTGCGATCTGAAGACGAGCCCCGGCTCTACAGCCGGGGCTCCGGGTTAGGCCCGATT
>JBFFHS010000021.1:0-48784 GCA_041556855.1 Gammaproteobacteria bacterium | reverse complement strand
GTACGGTTATCAGGTGGTCAATGCCAGTATCAGTGGCGACACGACCGCGGGCGGCCTGGCCCGACTGCCGCGGGTGCTCGAGCAGCATCGCCCAAGCATTGTCATCGTCGAGCTTGGGGGTAACGACGGGCTGCGCGGCTTGCCGGTGCCCCGGTTGCGGGCCAACCTGGAGCAGATGATCTCCCTGGCGGCCGCGGCCGGTGCCCGAGTGCTGTTGGCCGGAATCCAGATTCCACCCAACTATGGGCCCCGGTATGCGCGCGCCTTCGCCGAGGTCTTTCCAAGCTTGGCTGCGGAACGGCAAGTGCCGTTGATCGACTTCATTCTCCAGGACGTGGCGCTGGATCCGAGTCTCATGCAGGCAGACGGCATACATCCGAACGCTGCCGGCCAGCCGGTGATCCTGGAAACCGTCTGGTCCGCGCTTACCCAGATGCTATGAAGCGCTTCTGGCTGGCCAGCTATCCGCGCGGCGTACCGGCGGATATCGATCTGGGCGGACACGATTCCCTCAAGACCCTCGTCGAGTCCAGCCTGCGGGAATTCAAGAATCTGCCTGCCTTTTCCAATATGGGCACCACCTTGAGCTATGGTGAGGTGGACGAACTGAGTCGCTACTTCGCGGCTTTCCTGCAGGGCAGTGCCGGCCTTACGCCGGGTGACCGCGTGGCGGTGATGCTGCCCAACGTGCTGCAGTACCCGGTGGCCCTGTTTGGCGTTCACCGCGCCGGCATGGCCGCGGTGAACGTCAATCCGTTGTACACGCCCCGGGAGCTGAAGCACCAGCTGCAGGATTCCGGCGCGCGGGCTATCGTGATTCTGGAAAATTTCGCCGCGGTGTTGGAGCAGGTCATCGCTGACACGGATGTCCAGACGGTCATCGTCACGTCCCTGGGCGATTTGCTGCACCCTGTGAAACGGGTCGTCACCAACCTGGTTGTAAAGCGCATCAAGAAGCTGGTGCCGGCCTATCAGCTCCCGGATGCCATTCCGTTACGTCGCGCCCTTTCCGATGGCCACTGGCAGCCCTTCGAGGACGTGGCCGTGGGCTCGGATGACGTGGCATTCCTGCAGTACACCGGGGGCACAACCGGGATATCCAAGGGTGCCGTGCTGACCCATCGCAACATGCTCAGCAACGTGTTGCAGTCGGAGGCGTGGTTTCAAGGCTATCTGTCACGCGGCGCAGATGTGGCTATTACGGCGTTGCCCCTTTATCACGTGTATTCCCTCACCTGCAATCTGCTGAACTTTCTCCACGTGGGTGGCCACATGATTCTGATTACCAACCCTCGTGATCTGCGCAGTTTCGTCGGCGATTTGAAACGCTACCCCTTTACCTTTATCAGCGGCGTGAACACGCTGTTTAATGCTTTGTTGAACGACCCGGATTTTGCCCGCCTCGACTTTCGCAATTTGCGCATTTCTTCCGCCGGCGGGATGGCGGTGCAGCGCGCCGTGGCGGAACGCTGGAAAGAGGTCACCGGCAACACCATGCTGCAGGGCTATGGCCTCACGGAGACATCGCCGGTGGTCACCAGTAATCCGCCGGATGTGGCCGAGTTCACCGGTTCTGTGGGGCTGCCGCTGCCCTCCACGGAGGTCTCCATTCGTGACGAGCAGGGAGAGTCTTTGGAGATCGGCGAGGTCGGCGAGATCTGCGTACGCGGGCCCCAGGTCATGGCCGGCTACTGGAATCGCCCCAGCGAGACGGCGGCGGTGATGCTGGACGGCGGCTGGCTGCGCACCGGCGATATGGGTCGCATGGACGAGCAGGGCTATCTTTTCATCGAAGACCGCAAAAAGGATCTGATTATCGTCTCGGGTTTCAACGTGTATCCCAACGAAATTGAGGATGTGGTCATGCAGCACCCCGGGGTTCTGGAGGTGGCGGCGATCGGTGTGCCGGACGAGCGTTCAGGCGAGGCAGTCAAATTGTTCGTCGTGAAGAAGGACCCTGGTTTGTCGGCCGAGGACATTAAGGCCCATTGTCGAGGAGCGCTGACGGGCTACAAGGTGCCGCGTCTGGTGGAGTTCAGGGATGAACTGCCCAAGACCAACGTGGGCAAAGTGCTGCGCCGCGCCTTGCGCGATCAAGGTCAGGCTTAGCGCGCCGCGCGCCGGCTCAACCCACGACGGTGGCGATCTGTTCCTGGATGGTGATGGCCGCAGCGCGGGGGTCGGGAGCGTTGCGAATGGGCCGACCCACGACGATATAGTCGGCGCCGCCCCTGAAAGCGTCCTCCACGGTGACGACGCGCTTCTGGTCGTCGGCAGGCCGGTTCTCCACCGGCCGGATACCGGGCGTGATCACCAGAAGCTTATGGTCCAGTGCCTCGCGCAGGCGCCGGACTTCCAGTCCCGACGAGATCACCCCGTCGCAGCCCGCCTCTAGAGCGCGGCGCGCCCGGGATAGGACCAGCGCTTCCACATCGCAACTGAAACCCAGATCGTCCAGGTCACCTCGGTCCAGGCTGGTGAGAACGGTGACGGCAAGAATTTTAACGGGCCCCTTGGCCTCTGCGGCAGCCTGCATGATGGCCTGATTGCCGTGGACCGTGGCGAAGGTGACACCGCGCGTTGCGAGCTGGCGGACCCCAGCCGCCACGGTGGCAGGGACGTCAAAGAACTTGATGTCGGCGAAGATCTTCTTGTCTCTGGCGAGCAGCCAGTCCAGGAGTTCGAAGTAGCTCCCCGACATCAGCAGTTCCAGACCGAGCTTGTAGAAGGTCACGCTGTCCCCCAGCGTGGTGACCAACTTTCGGGCGCTGGCCGGATCCGCCACGTCCAGGGCGAAGATCAGGCGTTCCTGAGCAGGGATGGGTTTCGGCTCCATGGGGCCGCAAGTCTAACTTAAGTTCAGGTGCTCGAAGACTTGCAGCGCGAAACGATCGGTCATGCCGGCCACGTAATCGGCGACGATCCGGGCCCCTGCCGCCGCGCCGCCTTCCCTGTGGGCGGTTTCAGCCCGGGCCCGATGGGCCGCAGGCAGCAGCTGATAGTCCGCCTGCAGCGCATTGAACAGAGCGACTACCACCGCCTGGGCCCGCTCGGTCATTTGCTTGACTTTGGGATGCTGGTACAGGTGGCGACGCAGAAATGCTTTCAGAGCTTGCTGACTCTCGGCGCAGGATGGGCTGAAGCCGATCAGGGGTTCGCCCAGTTGCCGGGCATCATCCGGATGGTTGAGCCCATGGTCTTTGAAGCGCGCCGCGCTGGCGGTCACGAGATCGGTCACCAGAGTGTCGATCATACGTCGGACCACCTCATGGATGATGGCTCGCTGGTCAGCTCCGGGATGGCCGCGCTGCACCGCCAAAAGCTGTTCGGCAAAGAAGGGCACCTGGGTGAGGGTGGCCACATCCAGCAGTCCGGCCCGCAAGCCGTCGTCCACGTCGTGATTATTGTAGGCGAGCTCGTCAGCCACGTTGGCCAGCTGGGCTTCCAGGCCCGGCTGACGGCGCTTAAGAAAGCGCCGGCCCAGCTCCCCAAGCTGGCGGGCGTTGCGCGCCGAGCAGTGCTTGAGTATGCCCTCCCGAGTTTCGAAGGTGAGGTTGAGCCCGGAGAACTTGGCATAACGGTTTTCCAATTCGTCCACCACCCGCAGGGACTGCAGGTTGTGCTCAAAACCGCCGAAATCTGCCATGCAGGCATTCAAAGCATCCTGTCCCGCATGGCCGAAGGGGGTATGGCCAAGGTCGTGGGCCAGGCTGATGGCTTCCACCAGATCTTCGTTGAGCCCCAGGGCCCGGGCGACGGTGCGGGCAATCTGGGCCACCTCCAGGGAGTGGGTCAGACGGGTGCGATAGTGGTCCCCCTCGTGATTCACAAAAACCTGGGTCTTGTATTCCAGCCGGCGGAAAGCTGTGGCATGCACCACCCGATCCCGATCCCGCTGATATTCAGTGCGATAGGCGGGGGCCGGCTCGGCAAAGCGACGTCCCCGGGAATAACGGCCGGCGGCGCCGTAGGGGGCCAGGCCCCGCTCCGGGTCTACGGCGGGGAAGCGCGCAGCGTCCTGGTCAGACGGCGCCACAGTCCTTCAGGACCTCCATGAGCCGATGCCGTGGGGGGTTGTTCACGATGCTGCTGACGCCAATGCCCGTTAGCGTGATCAGGCGCAGCTCGCCGCGGAGGGTTTTCTTGTCCAGGGCCATCAGGTCCAACAGCTGCTCGGCGGCCAGGCCATCGATGGACGTGGGCAGCGCCGCCGCCTTGAGCACACTCTCGATCCGCGCCACGTCGGCGTCTGAGAGGGTGCCGCTGCGCGCCGCGAACATCGCCGCCAGCAGCAGGCCGGCACCCACCGCCTCACCATGCAGCCACTCGCCGTATCCGGTCGCCGCCTCAATGGCGTGGCCAAAGGTGTGGCCCAGATTGAGCAGGGCCCGGCGGCCGGCCTCCCGTTCGTCTTCGGCGACGATCAGGGCCTTGAGTTCACAGCTGCGGCGGATGGCTGTGCGCAAGGCGTGGGGTTCCAACTCGCGCAGCGCCGTAATGTGATCTTCCAACCAGCAGAAAAACTCGCCGTCCAGGGCCAGGCCATATTTGATGACCTCGGCCAGACCCGCAGATAACTCCCGCGCCGGCAGCGTTTTCAGGGTATTGGTGTCGGTAAGCACGCAGCGGGGCTGGTAGAACGCGCCAATCAGGTTCTTGCCGCCCGGATGGTTGACGGCGGTCTTGCCGCCCACTGAGGAGTCCACCTGGGCCAACAGCGTGGTGGGGATCTGCACGTAGTCGACGCCGCGCTGGTAGCAGGCGGCTGCGAAACCAGCCAGGTCGCCGACCACCCCGCCGCCCAGAGCCACCACGCAACAGTCGCGATGAAAACGCTCGCTCACCAGGGTATCCATCACCTGGCTGAAGCTCTCCAGGGATTTGTGCGCCTCGCCGTCGGGCAGGATCACGGTGGCAACACGCCGGTCGGTGAAGCGCTCGGTGAGCCGCTCCAGAAACAGGGGTGCCACCACTTCGTTGCTCACCACCAGCAGCTGAGCGGCCTGAATGTGGGCGCGCAGGATGGCGCCGTCAGTGAGCAGATCTGGACCGATCAGGATGGGATAGCTGCGCTCATCCAACGCAACCTGCAAGGTCTCCATAGCACTGTCCGTCTGGCCCATGGCGGCACAGGTAAGCAGGCCTTCAGCCGTTTTGCAACGTGTCGCGTTCCTTGAGCGCCTGGACGATCTCCCGGGTCACCGTGCGGACCCGTCGGTTGTCAGTGTCTACCACCAGGTCGGCGACCTCCTGGTAAAGGGGTTCGCGGACCGCCATCAGGTCGCTCAGCACCCGGCGCCGATCGCCGTGATTCAACAACGGCCGCTCCCGGCCGCGCCGGGTTCGGGTGAGCTGCTGGTCCACACTGGTCCGCAGGTAGACAACGGTGCCGTGGGCCGCCAGCAGCCGGCGGTTCTGGGGGTCGAGGATCGAGCCGCCGCCGGTGGCCAGCACGATCTGCTCCAGGCTGGTCAGCTCGGCGATGATTTGGGCTTCGCGCTTGCGAAATCCCGCTTCGCCTTCCTTTTCGAAAATAAACGGGATATCCACGCCGGTGCGAGCCTCGATTTCCTCGTCGCTGTCGCGAAAATCCAGCTGCAGGTCCCGGGCGAGCTGGCGACCCACGGCCGACTTGCCCGAGCCCATGGGCCCAACCAGATAAACGTTGCTCATGGCAAAAGCAAAGGGCCAGCCGGATGGCTGGCCCTGGCGCGGCGGGAAGATCGATTAGAGCGTATCGGCACAGTTGGGAGAGGCGCCGAACGGGCTCTCGGGCACGAAATCGCGAATCCGGGCAGGCGGCGTTTCATCCTCATCGTCCACGTCCGAGGCTGCGATGGGCAGCAGGAATCGGTTCGGCTCAGCAAACTCAGTGCCCTGCACGGAGGTCTTGGCTTCCAGGGTGACCTCCACCCAGGTGGCATATTCCTGTGGATACACCACATCCACCAGGCCGAAGCCGTTCTGATCGGTCAGGAAGCTACCGCCACCGGCGCCTTGGGCGGTGACCGTGGCGATGTTACCCGCCTCGATCAGACAGCTCCGATTGAAATCGTCGCCGAAATCGAGAACGCCGTTACCATTGAGATCCTCGCCGGCATCCAGCACGCCGTTACAGGCGACGATGCCATCTTCGGCGCCGTCCAGAATGCCATCCCGGTCCAGGTCCTCATCGGGACAGCTTGCCTGTTCGTCTCGGCTCCAGGCGTCGCCCCCAACCGGAAAAACCCAGAAGCCCTTGTAGTAGCGCTCCGACAGGATGCTCACCTGGACGTTGACCCCCTCCACGCCGTTACCCTGAGAGTCGGTGACCTGGACGGCATATTCCACCCGGTACGTGGCGCTGGTCGGCTCGAAAATCTCGTTACCGGTGCCGATGGAGATGAACAATTCCCGACTGGCGACGGTGAGGTTCACTGAGTCGCTGACCGTCGGATCTGCTTGCGTGGAGGCCCTGATGGTCACACCGTCACTGGCGCTGGTGGTGGTGCTCGCCGTGTAGATGACGCTGGCCTCACCCTGACTGTTGGTATCCGCCGACGCGGCCGACAGCGACCCGCCGGTGATGTCATCCAACTGGAAAATGACCGTGGCGTTCTTCACCAGGTTGCCGGCGGGATCACGTACCTTGGCCGTGATCGTGGACTGCTCAGTAGGTGCCAGGGTAAAGGGATTGGCCTGAATCTCCAGGGTATCCGGCGTGGTCGCGACGAATTCCACGGACACCTGCGTGGTGTCCGTGCCATTGTTGGCGGTGACGATGGCTGGTCCGGCGTTATTGGACCGCACGGCCACGGTGGCCACGCCGCCGACCGCGTTCACGGTGGCGCTGCTGGCCGTGGTGCCGTTAATGGTGCCGCGCGTGGTGGCAAAGGTGATCGGTCCTGCCTGGCCGACGCCGCCGGAGATCCACTCGATGGAGACGTTACTGGGCGTGCCCAGGTTGATCTCCCGCAGCGGGCCGGTCGGATTTGGATCGGTAAAGGCAAAGGTGTCATTGGAGACGGTTACCGTGTCGCTGCCCTGGGCTCCCAGGCCGCTCGCCGTCACCGTATCGGCACCGCCGGTGGTGGCATCAAAGGTGAACGACGCTGCCCCGCTGCCAGCACCGGCGCTGCCGGATACGATGGCCGCAGGCGTCAGGGTGTTGCCGTTGGCTGACTCCAGATCCACCGTGACGCCGTCCAGGGGCGCGCCGCCGGACTCGCCAAACACGGTGATATTGCAGGTGGCCTGATCGCCCAGAGCCAGGTTCGACGGGCAGTCCACCACGATGGCGATGGCGCTCACGGACACGGTAATTGTTGCTGTGACGCTATCGGCCGTGGCCGTGATGGTAATGGTGCGGGCTGTCGGGTCGCCGGCCGTGGAGAGCTTTGCCGTCAGCTGGCCGTTCACGTCGGTGACGGCCGGCTGGCTCACTGCCAGGCTGCCTGAGTCCGCGGCAAACGTGACGGCTACGCCTTCTACCACGTTGTTGTTGGTGTCGCGCACCAGCGCGGTGATGGTGGCCGTCTCTGAGCCATCGGATGCGATGGCGCCGGCATCGGTGAGAAGCGTCAGGGTTGCGATGTCCGCGGGTGGTGCGGCGCCGGGCGGCAGACCCGCGTCGGGGTTCGACAAGGTGTCCTTGCTGCCACCGCAGCCGGCCGCAAGCGCCGCCGTCAGCAGAGCAAAAAGGCAGATGAGTTTGCGCATGTCAGTAGTTCCTCTCTCAAACCTGACCAGGTCCCGGCACGTCCCTCGCCGTTACTGAATGTTGGCACCTTCCCGCAAGATCTTCGGCGTCACGAAGATCAACAGCTCCGCTTTGTTATTGGTGTTGGTGGTCGATCGGAACAGTGCGCCGATGCCGGGCAGATCGCCCAGGAACGGTACCTTGCTCTGGCTTTCGCGCCGCTCGGTCTCGTAGACACCACCCAGGACGACCGTTTCGCCATTGTTCACCAATACCTGGGTGACCACCTCACGGGTGTCGATGCTGGGAACACGGCCGCCGGTGGCGCTGGCCACCAGCTCGCCGACGGCGTCCTTGTTAACGATTAAATCCATGATGATGCGATCATCCGGCGTGATCTGGGGCGTTACCGTGAGCGAGAGCACCGCCTTCTTGAACTGGGTCGTGGTGGCGCCACTGGATGCAGATTCCTGATAGGGAATCTCCACACCCTGTTCGATGCGCGCCTCCTTCTGGTTGGCGGTGATCACGCGCGGCGTGGAGATGATCTCGCCGCGCCCCTCGGCTTGCAGGGCGGAGAGTTCCAGATCAACCAGATAGTCGGAGTCCAGGATGGCCAGCGCAAACTGCCCGGCGGGGTTGGCCACCGGCAGATTAATGTTGTATCGATCGTTGATACCGCCCACGGTTACCGGGAAGGGTTGCCCGGTGGCCTGCAGATTATCCAGCGCGGAGCTCACGATGGCCTCCGAACCGGCGCTGGTGCCGGTCACCGAGATCAGCCCGTCGCTGGAATTATCGGTCACATAGGTGTAGCCGAGCCGCACGCCCAGCTCGCGGCTGAAGTCGTCATTGACGATAACGATGCGGGACTCGATCAGTACCTGGCGCACGGGTATGTCCAGGGTGGCGACCAGCCGGCGCACGTCAGCGAGGCGGTCCACCGTATCCTGAACCAGCAGCGTGTTGGTGCGCACGTCGATGGCTACGCTGCCGCGCTCGGACAGCAGCGAGTTGACGTTGTCCGCGGAGATAAGAGAGGCCAGGTCACCAGCCTTGGCGTAGTTCACCTGGATGAACTCAGATCGCAACGGCTCCAGCTCCTGGATTTGCTGCATCGCTTCCAGCTCCGCTTTTTCCCGGGCGGCGATCTCCTCCGCCGGCGCGACGATGATCACGTTGCCGTTGCGGCGCATGTCCAGACCCTTGGTGGTCAGCAGAATATCCAGGGCCTGATCCCAGGGCACGTTCTGCAAGCGCAGCGTGACGTTACCCCGGACACTGTCGCTGACCACAATGTTCAGCTGGCTGGTGTCGGCCAGCAGCTGGAGCACGGCGCGGGTTTCAATGTCCTGGAAGTTCAGGGTGAGGCGCTCGCCGGCGTATTCTTTGCGCTCATCGAAGGGGCTCACCGCCTCGGGCCCCTCGGTCGGGCGCTTGAGCTCCAGGGTGAACATGTTGTCCGATTGGTAGGCCACCTGATCGTAGGCCTCCGAAGCGCTGACGATCAGCCGGGCGTCCTCGTTAAAACGGATGGCATCCACGGTGGACACCGGGGTTGCAAAATCGGTGACGTCCAGTCGGCGCACCAGCTCGCTGGACAGCGCCGTGTCCTTGAAGTCCACGACGATGCGGCCGCCTTCCTCGCGGACGTCCACGGTCGTGCGGGGGTCGCTCAATTCCACCACGACCTGACCGGCACCCTGGGGGCCGCGCCGGAAGTCAATGTTATTGATGCCCCGGGACCTTGCGGCAGCGGCCGCTCTGCGGGGGGCGGCGGGTTCGGATCGTGCCGGCGCTGCGGCAAAGGACGGCGCTGCTGCGGCGCCGGGCTCAGCCCCCAGGGTCACGTAAATGCTGTCGCCCACGACGCGTGTTTCGTAGGCCACCATGTCGTTCATGTTCAGCACCACTCGGGTGCGGCCATTGGCTTCAGCCGTGAGGATCGTGTTCAGGGGTCCCAGCTTGACGTCCTGCCGGCGGGATTGCAGCGCCAAGGCGGTGTCCGGAAGATCCAGGGCGATGCGCGCCGGCGTGTCGATGGTGAAGCTGAGCGGTTCCGGCGCCGCTTCGTTCATCTGCAGGCGCAGCTCCAGACGCTGGCCGGGCAGTGATTGGACCTCAATGTTTTGCAATTGCCGACTCGGTCCGTCCTGAGCAGACGCCGCTCCCAGCGCCAGCGCGCAGGCCACGAGCCAGCCCGGAAACCTCAGCGAATGGTGCCGTCCGGCCCTACCCCCAGCACCGATATGGCGCTGGATCTGCGTCAAGTTAGCAATCATTCCCCTCACTCCCTTTACCGCCCGCCGGGGGGGTATCAGTCACTCAATGCGACGGCGGCGGGCCGCTCCAGATAACCGCCAATGCCGTCAGAGATAATTTCAACCAGCTGAATTTCGGAATCCGTGATGGTTGTGATTCGGCCGTAGTTCTGTCCCAGGTGGTTGCCCTGACTGACGCGATGGATCAAGCCATCCGAGGTCTGGACGAGCCCGTAGGACGCGCCCTTCGCTTGCAACGTGCCGACCATGCGCAGGGTGTCCAGGGGGAACTGCTCGAGAAACTCCCGCGGCCGGTTTGGATCTGGCCCGCGCACCGCATCCGGATCCTCGCTCACCCGTGCCTGGGGGGTATCCGGCACGAACGGCGAACGGGCGCCGTCCCGATCTGCCGCGTACACAAACGTCGGTGTAGGCCTGATCTCGGGCAGGGGCTCAATGCGACCACCGGGCCGAGCCTTGACTTCGTCGATGTAGGCGCGCAGGTCATCCATGTCTGAGCCACAGGCCGACAAAATGAACGCCGAAGCAAGCAGCACCCCCAAGCGCCGCGCACTTGAACTTGGCCGTTTCCCGATCATCCTTCCGACGTCTCCTCATCGAGGTAACGATAGGTTTTGGCCGTCACGTCCAGGATCAGCTCGTCATATGCTTCGGTTTGCTGGGGTTTGATCAGAATGTCATGCAGGGTGACGATCCGCGGCAGTGCGGCAATTCCGCTAACGAAGTTCCCCAGCTCGTGGTAACTGCCCGTAAGACGGATCTTGATGGGCAGCTCGGCGTAAAATTCTTTTTGGACCTCACCCAGAGGCTGGAACAACTTTTCCTCCAACCCCGCGGCAAGGCCCGTCTGGGAAATGTCGACCAGCAGGTTCGGCACTTCCGTCTTGCCGGGCAGCTGGCGCAGCATGGCCCCGAAGGAGCGTTCAATCTCGGCGAGCTGGGCGCGGTAAGCGTCGAAATTGGCGGCCTTGAGCTGTTTCCCCTCGAAAGTGATGCGCAGCTCAAGCTCTTCTCGCTCGGCCCGCTCCAACAGCGGCATTTCCGTCTTCACGACGAACATGTAGATACCACCGGCAGCGACGGCAACGAACACGATGGCCACGGCGATAGCCCGGAACAGGAAGGGCCAGCGCCCGGGATCGCTGGTGTCCAGTGACTGGAGTTCCTCGATGAAGTTCATTCAAGCAACTCCTCGTCGTCGTCGTTCAGCGAGACTTGTTGGGCGTTCACCGTAAATTGGCTGTTGCGGGCCGGTCCGTCCTCGATGGTCTCGACCACGTCCAGGCCCGGGTCCTTCAACCACTCGCTCTTGTCGATGTTGCGCATCAGGGCCGACACCCGGGTGGAAGACTGGGCGGCGCCCTTGATTTCCACCCGTCGTCCGCTCTGGCTGACTTCGTTCAGATACACGCCCTCGGGCAGGGTTTGCACCAGTTCGTCGAACAGGTGAACCACCTCGGGCCGGGAACGCTGTAGCTCCTCGATAATCTCCATGCGAGCCAGCAGCCGCTCTTTTTGATTTTCCAGCCCCAGTATTTCCTCGATCTGTTTGTCCAGTTCCGCGATCTCGCCCTTGAGCAGCGAATTGCGCGCCTGCTGATCGCTGATCCAGCTCTGGACCATGAGTTTGGAGCCGAACATCACCAACGCGCCAAGCACCACGGCCCCGCCCATGGCGGCCAGAAACTCCTTCTTGATTCGCTGGCGCTGTTCCTCGCGCCAGGGCAGGAGATTGATGCGTGGCATGTCAGTCGAAGCTCCTCAGTGCCAATCCGCAAGCGGTCAACAGTGCTGTGGCATCGCGCCGCACACCCTGGGCCTTGGCCCGGGATGCCAGCTTCATCTGTCCCAGGGGATCGCCGATCTCGGTCGGAATGCCAACCCGGGAACCGATCATCTCGGCCACGCCGGGTATGTTGGCGCAGCCCCCACACACCAGGATTTGGTCGGGCTGCGCCCGGCCGCTGCCGGACGCCAGAAAAAACTGCAGCGAGCGGCTCACCTGTTGGGACATATCGTCGATAAACGCATCCAGCACCTCGGGCTGGTAATTGCTGGGCAGGCCGCCCTCCTTCTTGGCGCGCCCGGCATCCTCCATGCTCAATCCGTAGGTGCGCATGATCTCCTCGGTGAGCTGTTGTCCGCCGAAGGCGAAGTCCCGGGTGTAGATCACCTTCATGTCCTGGAGCACGCTGAAGGTGGTGGTGCTGGCGCCGAAATCGACGATGGCAATGAATCTGTCCACCCCGCCGTCGGGCATCTGGTGAGTGAGCAGCTGGCAGGCGTTCTCGAGGGCAAAGGCCTCCACGTCCACCACCCTGGCTTGCAGGCCCGCCGCCTCAACCGCCGCCTGGCGCTGCTCCACGTTTTCCGTGCGGGTCGCCACCAGCAGCACGTCCAGCATGTCCGGGTCCCGCTCGCTGTCGCCCACGACCTCGAAGTCGAAGCTCACCTCTTCCATGGGAAAGGGTATGTACTGGTCGGCCTGCACCTCCACCTGGCCCTCCAGCTCGCTGGGCCGGAGATTCTTGGGCATCTGGATGACCTTGGTGATGGCGGCGTCGCCGGAAATCGCGATGGCGGCCTCCCGCGCGCGGGTGCCGGACCGCTTTACGGCGCGGCGGAGCGCCTCGCCGACGGCGTCCGCGTCGACGATGGCCTTCTCGTTGATGGCATTGGGCGGGGTCGGCTCGGCGGCGTAGGACTCTACCCGGAACGACCGTGCGCTCTCCACCAGCTCGATCAGCTTGACGGAGGAGGTCGTTATGTCAAGACCCAGTAGGGGCTTGGATTTGCGGCTGAACATACACTTTTTCCTTTCGGAGTCCGTGGCTTGGGGTAGAATCCTAAAACAGGGCCTCAGGTTCCCAATTTAACTATATATCCGCAAGCAGATACATAGCTGTGACGACTTTCAGGTTCCCGGCAAAGCGGCGCGAATGGCCGAAGGAGCAGCTCCAGAGACAGCCCTCCCACTGTTCCCGAGGGTTCACTGGGGCAGACTTCCGGCCGCAGCGACGCCACGGCACGTGTCAGGGACATCCGCCGCAAAATTAGGCTGTAACGTCCCCGGCAGCCCCGCTATCCTAGGCCTCTCCAGCGTGGGTAGGCCCGTAGATCGGAGGCTTTGCGTCCCCATTTTTCAATGGGTTTGCCCAACTTGTGAATACTATGCATAAAGTATCTGCCCCAGGCAAGGAAGTAGCCGCCAGGTTTTGAGATGCGTCTAGGAGTGCGAATCGCCTTGTTTCTGGCGGCCCTGGCCGGGGCCGGAGCCCTGCTGGCGGTGGCCGCCGTCATTGCTGCCTATTTCTACTTGGCCCCCAGCCTGCCGGATGCCCAGGAGCTGCGGGAAGTCAGGCTTCAGGTGCCTTTGTCCATATACAGCCGCGACGGGCGGCTGCTGGGTCAGTGGGGGGAGATTCGCCGCACACCCGTGGAGTACGAGCAGATCCCCGCGGATCTGGTCAACGCCTTTCTGGCCGCCGAGGACGACCGCTTTTTCGAGCACTCCGGGGTGGATTTCCAGGGGCTGGTGCGCGCCGGTCTGTCACTGGCTGCCAGCGGCGAGATCACCCAGGGCGGCAGCACAATCACCATGCAACTGGCCAAGATCTTCTTCCTCACCCCGGAACAGACCTTTGTTCGCAAGGCCAGGCAGATTTTTCTGGCGCTGAAGATCGAACGGGCGTTCGACAAGGGCGAGATCCTGGATCTGTATCTGAACAAGATTTTCCTGGGTCAGCGGGCCTACGGCGTCCAGGCGGCCGCGGAAGTGTATTTCGGCAAGGATCTTGACGCGCTCACTCTGGCTGAGATGGCCACCATTGCGGGCCTGCCGAAGGCGCCCTCCCGGGACAATCCGGTGACCAACCCGACCCGTGCTGAAGCCCGCCGCGCCTACGTGCTGCGCCGTATGCTGGAGGTGGGTTTCATCGACCAGCCGGCCTATCAGACCGCCATGCTGGAACCCATGATGTCCCGCCGGCATGGTCCCCAGGTGCAGCTGACCGCCGACTACGTGGCTGAGATGGTGCGCTCCGTCATGGTTAGACGCCTCGGCCCGGCGGCCTATACCTCAGGCTACAAGGTCACCACCACGATTGACTCACGGCTGCAGGCGGCAGCGAACAAGGCCGTCCAGGACGGGCTGATGGCTTACGACCAGCGGCATGGTTATCGCGGCCCCGTGGGCCAGCTGGATCAGGCCGCCGTCGAGCCGCCGGCCGATACGGAGCCAAACCGTTACTGGCAGCAGCTGCTGGCCGACTATCCCGACGTGGCCGGCCTGAAAACGGGCCTGGTTCTCGCCGTGGGAGAGCAGACGGCGGAAGTTTTCATTCGCCGCCTGGGTCGCTACGTGATTCCCTGGGCGGGTCTGGCGTGGGCGCGCCCCTACGTAGACGAAAACCAGGTCGGCGAGGCGCCCGAGAGGGCTGCCGATGTGCTGGCAGTGGGAGATCTGGTGCAGCTGGCCGAAAATCCCGACGGCAGCTGGCGGCTCGCGCAGCTGCCCGAGGTCCAGGGCGCCTTCGTGGCCTTGGATCCGGTGGACGGCGCGATTGCGGCGCTGGTGGGCGGCTATGATTACTACGTCTCGAAATACAACCGGGCAACCCAGGCCCAGCGCCAGCCCGGCTCGGCATTCAAGCCTTTTGTTTATTCGGCGGCGCTGGAAAACGGGTTCACTGCTGCGACAGTGGTGAACGATGCGCCGGTGGTGTTGCGCAGTGCCGAGCTGGAGGACGTCTGGCGGCCGAAGAATTACTCGGGCCGTTTCAATGGCCCCACGCGCTTGCGTGAGGCGCTGGTCAAATCCTTGAATCTGGTGTCGGTTCGGGTGATTCGCGAGACGGGCATTGGGGCCACTGTGCGGCATCTACGGGGCTTCGGTTTTCAGGCTCCGGCCCTGCCCCGCAACCCGTCGCTGGCCTTGGGTGCGGGCGGCACGCCACCGATCGATCTGGCCGCAGGCTACGCTGTATTTGCCAACGGTGGTTTCCGTGTTGAGCCCTATTTTATTCAGCGCATTGAGGACTCCGCCGGCGCGGTGCTGTTCTCCGCCAACCCGGCCCTGGCCTGTCGTGAATGCCCGGTCCCCGAAGCGCCTGCTGAGCAGCCGCCCAGGCCGGTGGAGCCGGATGGCAACGAGCTGGACGAGGTGCTGGATGAGGTGTCGGATGAGGCGCTGGACGAGGTTCTGGTGTCCGATCAGTTCGAGCTGTACCCGCCGCTGCCTCAGGCTGAGCGGGTGCTGACGCCCCAGAATGCCTATTTGATCAGCGATATGATGCGCGACGTGGTCAGGCGGGGGACAGGCCGCCGGGCCTATACGGAGCTGCAGCGAGAGGATCTGGCCGGTAAGACCGGCACATCCAACGACCGTCGCGACGCATGGTTCTCTGGTTTCAATGCCGATCTTGTGGCCACGGCCTGGGTAGGCTTCGACGAGGACCGCTCCCTGGGAAATGGTGAAGAGGGTGGCCGCACGGCGCTGCCCGTCTGGAACAGTTTCATGTCCCGGGCGCTGCAGGGCGTGCCGTCCCATGTGCTGGAACGCCCGGCGGGTCTTATTGATGTGCGCATCGACCGGGATACTGGGTTGGCGGTCGGAGCGACGGCTCGCAACAGCATTTTTGAGAAGTTCCGCTTGGATCATGTGCCCCCCCAGCAGGCGCCTGTGGAGACCTACGAGCCGCGCCTGGATGGGGATATGGAAGAACCGGTGGAGGAAGAGCGGCTGTTCTAGGCGCCATGGGAAGACGCGCGGTAAATTCGGCGAATCTGCGCGCCAGTCTGGCTCAGGAAGCGGCCCGGCTGATGATTGACCATGGGATCGTGGACTATCGCCTGGCCAAGCAGAAGGCGGCCGCCCGCTTCGGCGTCCGGGAACGCGGTGCCCTGCCCAGTAACGCCGAGATACAGCAGTGCCTGCACGAGCGCCAGCGAATTTTTGATCCCGGCGGTCACGCAAGCCGCTTGCAGACCTGCCGACGCATTGCTGCCGACATGATGAGCCTGTTCAGCGACTTTCAGCCACGCCTGGCAGGCGGCGTGCTATCCGGTTCGGTCACCGAAACCACTCCGGTGGAACTGCATCTGTTTACAGACGCGCCAGAAACCGTGGCTTTTGTGTTGGACAGCCATCAGATTCCGTTCCGCGACTGTCAACGCCGTTATCGGCTGACTCTCAAGGAGACCACCGTCTATCCCGGTTATAGCTTCAGCGCGAGCGATATCCGGGTGGACAGCATCGTGTTTCCCGAGAAGGCGCTGCGGCAGCCGCCCTTGAGCCCGATTGACGGTCGCCCCATGCGCCGCGCTGCACAACGGCAGGTCCTGGAGCTGCTGGCCAGTTCCGCTGTGGTCTAGCGGTTTTCGATGGCGACGTAATCCCGTCGCCCAGGCCCGGTGTACAGTTGGCGCGGCCGGCCAATGCGGGCTTCCGGATCAATGCACATTTCCCGCCAGTGGGTGACCCACCCGACGGTTCTTGCAATGGCGAACATCACCGTGAACATGGAGGTGGGAATGCCGAGCGCGCGATAGATAATGCCGGAGTAGAAGTCCACGTTGGGATACAGGTTTTTCGCCACGAAGTACTCGTCCTCGAGCGCGATCTCCTCCAGCTTCAAAGCCAGGTCGAACATGGGCGTGTCGGTCCGGCCCAGCTTGGCGAGCAGGCGGTGACACATCTCGCGAATGATGGCGGCGCGCGGATCGTAGCTCTTGTATACCCGATGGCCGAAGCCCATGAGGCGGAAAGGGTCATCCTTATCTTTGGCCCGGGCGACGAACTTGTCGATGTTCTTCGCATCGCCAATCTGCTCGAGCATGTTGATCACGGCTTCGTTGGCGCCGCCGTGGGCCGGTCCCCACAGCGCCGAGATGCCGGCGGCGATGGCGGAAAACGGGTTGGTGCCGGAGCTGCCGGCCAGGCGGACGGTGGAAGTGCTGCAATTCTGTTCGTGATCGGCGTGCAGGATGAACAGCAGATCCAGGGCCTCCGCGGCTACTGGATCTACCTCGTAGGCTGCTGCCGGCACGGCGAAAAACATGTGCAGCAGATTGCTGCAGTAGTCCAGCTCGTTGCGCGGGTACATGAACGGCTGACCCAGGGAGTGCTTGTAGGCCGCCGCGGCAATCGTGGGCAGCTTGGCGATAATGCGGTGGGCGAAGATATCACGATGGTCGGCGTTCGAGATGTCCGTAGTGTCATGGTAGAAGGCCGACATGGAGCCCACCACGCCGGAAACCATGGCCATGGGATGGGCGTCGTAGTGGAAACCATTGAAGAAACGCAGCAGCGTTTCGTTGATCATGGTGTGGGTGCGAATAGACTCATCGAATGCGGCCAGCTCCGCACTGGTGGGCAGTTCACCGTACATCAGTAGATAAGCCACCTCGATGAAGCTGGATTCGGCGGCGAGCTGTTCGATGGGATAGCCGCGATACATCAACACCCCTTCTTCGCCGTCGATAAAGGTGATGGTGCTCTCGCAGCTGGCCGTGGAGCCGAACCCCGGATCGTAGGTGAAGACACCCATTTCCCGGTAGAGGCGTCCCACCTCGATCACGTCCGGCCCATGGGTTGGGGCACGCGCCGCCAGGGGCAGCTCGCGCCCGGTTTCAGAGTCAATCAGCTTGTAGCGCTCGGTCATGGGTCGCACCCGTCGATAGCGTATGGTGTCCACGGGCGGCCCGCGTGCCGGCCAGTCGGACGGGCTCGCTCGGGCCGTAGCCGGCGAGCAAAAGGCCCCCGATTATAGGTCAGCGCGGCGCGCGGGACCAAGACAGGGCATGTCCGCCCGGGTGTCCCGCCGCGTCCTCGGACACTACTTCCCCGCAGCCGCGCGCCCGTACTTCTTGCGGAATTTGTCGACCCGACCGCCCGCGTCGACGATCTTCTGCTTGCCCGTGTAAAACGGATGGCACGCCGAGCAGACCTCCACATGCAGCTCCTTTCCCAGCGTTGAGCGCGTCGTAAATTCGTTGCCGCAGCTGCAGACGACTTTTATCTCCCCGTACTCGGGGTGGATGTCGGGTTTCATGGCGGGATCATGCCTTCAGGGCGGGCGCGGAAGAATACTGGCGGCGCGCCGTTAACACAAGTCCGAGGTTCGCGCGCCTTGCAAGTTCCTTCCCAGCTTTTGCGGATAAGTTGCCGGCAGGCTGGGAAAAGCGGTGCTTATCCACATTTCCTGTGGATAACTCTGTGGAAGAGGTCGGGGTCAGAGTCCCAGTGGTGCGGATTTCCCCGTGAATCGGCCAGTTTGGCGAAAAAAACGCCAAACTTGGCTTAATCAATAAAAACAGCGGGTTATAAAATATAATGGCGGTTAAATTGCAGCAATCGTCCCGAACTCGCCTATTTCTCGAGAGCGCCGGCCGCGGATGTGTATAAATCAGGGCCCGAAGGCAGGAAGCGCCCTATGACCTCGTTCAGCAGTTCCCTGCCCCGGACCGTGGCGGCCCAACCCCGGGGCGTGGCATCCATCAGGCCCTGGGCGGCCAGTGTTTCAAAGGTGGGCGCCACAACAGCAAAGGACAGGCCCGTGGCCTGCTCAAACTCGGCTGGTGGCAGCGGTGCGGTGAGGCGCAGCCGATTCAGCATGAACTCAAAGGTCAGATCGTCGGCTGTCAGTACACGGTTGTCGACCGCGGCCTGAGTGGTGCCGGCATGGCGCATGTAGCTCAACGGGTTGCGGCGCCGCATGCTGCGCCGCTGAACGCCAGCGCGGGTCAATTTGCTGTGGGCGCCCGCACCCAAGCCTAAGTAGTCACCGAAGCGCCAGTAGTTGAGATTGTGACGGGCGGCGAAGCCTGGCTGAGCATAAGCTGACACCTCATAGCGCTGCAGTCCGGCTTCTGCCAGCGCGGCTTGGCAGCGGGTTTCCATGGCCGCCAGGGTGTCCTCGTCGGGCAGGGCCGGGGGATTGCGCTGGAACCGGGTGCCGGGCTCCAGCGTCAGCTGATAGTGAGAGATGTGGGGCACGCCCAGGCGCAGGGCAGCGGCCACGTCCGCGCACGCGTCGGCGACGCTTTGCCCGGGGAGCCCGTACATCAGGTCCACGTTGATGTTCTCAATGCCTGCGCTAAGGGCGCACTCCCATGCCTGATAAATCTCCGCGCTGGTGTGAATGCGCCCCAACGCCCGCAGCGCCGGGTCGGAAAAGCTTTGGGCCCCCAGGGAGAGACGGTTGACGCCAGCGCTGCAAAAGCCAGCGAAACGTCCGGCTTCTGCGCTGCCGGGATTGGCTTCCAGAGTGATCTCGGCATCGGGCCGCAGGGTGAGGCGATCCTTCAGGGCGCTAAGAATCGTGGCGATGGCAGCGGCATCAAACAGGCTTGGTGTGCCGCCGCCGAAGAATACCGAGCTGACAGCGCGGTCAGCGAGCTGTTCGGCACTGGCATCCAGATCGCGCCGCAGCGCGTCCACATACTGCTGCTGGGGTAGGTTGGCCGGGGCGACGTGGGAGTTGAAATCACAATAGGGGCACTTGCGGACGCACCAGGGCAGATGCACGTAGACGCCCATGTCGTCCCGTCGCCGGGGGTCGGAGGGGACAGTCACCAGCGGCGGGCGTCCTGCAACGCGTCCAGCAGTGCCTTTAGAGCCCGCCCGCGGTGACTGATCCGGTTTTTCTCGCCGGGCGCAAGCTGGGCCGCCGTCATATCCAGACCAGCGCCGATGAACACGGGATCATAGCCGAAGCCGCCCTCGCCTCTTGGCCCGTTGGCGATGCGGCCGTGCCAGATGCCTTGAGCGATCAGGGGCGCCGGGTCCTCCGGGTGCAGCAGCCCGACCAGCACACAGTAGAAGCTGGCGGTGCGGCGACCCGCAGGCACGGCCGCGAGCAGCTCCAGGAGCCTGGCCACGTTGTCCGGATCAGAGGCTCGCTCGCCGGCAAATCGGGCCGAGTGAATGCCCGGCGCGCCATCCAGCGCATCAACCGTCAGGCCCGAATCATCGGCGAGTGCCGGCAGACCGGACTGTTGAGCCGCCGCCCGCGCCTTGGCCAGGGCGTTCTCAACAACGGTGCGGCCGACCTCGGGGGGCTGCACCACGCCCAGCTCATCCTGACTCAACAGCGTCAGGTTCTCAGGCGCCAACAACTGCCGTAGCTCGCGCAGCTTGCCGCGATTGCCGCTCGCCAGGACCCAGCGGCTGGGCAGTTTCGGGCTCATGGGGATTCGAGCAGCTTCCTCTGCTCGGCAAACAGCGTGGTAATGCCCTGCTGAGCGAGATCCAACAGCTGATCCAATTCGTCGCGACGAAACGCGTGACCCTCAGCCGTGCCCTGCACTTCGACGAAGCCGCCGGCATCGTTCATCACCACGTTCATGTCGGTTTCGGCCTCCGCGTCTTCAGCGTAGTCCAGATCCAGCACCGGCTCGCCATCGAAAATGCCCACCGAGACGGCGGCGATCTGGCCGTGGACCGGGTTGGTCTTCAGTTTCCTGCGCTGCAGCAGCCCGTCCAGCGCCAGCACCATGGCCGAATAGGCGCCGGTAATGGCCGCGGTGCGGGTGCCACCGTCCGCCTGCAGCACGTCGCAGTCCAGGGTAATAGTCCGCTCACCCAGGGCTGCTCGGTCCACGGCCGCCCGCAGACTGCGCCCGATCAGGCGCTGGATCTCCAGCGTGCGACCCCCTTGCCTGCCGCGCGCGGCTTCCCGGGGACTGCGGCTGTGGGTGGCCCGGGGCAGCATGCCGTATTCGGCTGTGACCCATCCCTCGCCGCTGCCCTTGAGGAAGCGTGGCACCCGGTCTTCCACCGACGCGTTGCACAGCACCCGAGTGTCGCCGCACTCGATCAACACCGAGCCCTCGGCGTGGCGGGTATAGTCGCGGATCAAACGAACGTTGCGAAGCTGATCCGGTCGGCGGCCGCTGGGTCGCATGGTCACCTCTAGCCGAGCCAACGCAGGGCGGCGGCGGTGGTGTTATCGCTGTAAGGCGCATTGCTTTTTACAGCACCCTCAACCAGTTCCTGCAGCGCCTGCTCCAGCGGGCGCCTGGTATCCTTGGTCAGGTTACCCATGTCCTGGTCTGCCACGCCGGACCACAGCCCGTCGGTGCAGGCCAGCAGCACATCGCCGCTCTGCAGGTGCTGCTTGGCTGTGATGCTCATGTCGGGCAGCGTTGCCTCGCCGCCCAGACAGTACTCGACGAAATTTCGCATGGGATGGTCTTTGGTTTCTGCCTCCGTAATCAGCCCCTCTTGGAGCAGCAGTTCCACATGGGAATGATCCCGGGTACGGGCCACAACCCGCCCGGCGCGCAGCAGATAAATCCGACTATCGCCGATGTGAGCCCAGTAGGTGCCGTCATCCTGAACCAGGCAAACGGCGCAGGTGGCGCGCGGGCGATGGTCCAGGGTCTGGTCAGCGCCCAGCGCCACGACTGCGCCGTGGGCCCGACCCAGGGCCAGAGTGAGAAACCCCTGGGGGTCAAAGATGGGCCGGGCGCTCTCCTGGAAGCTCGCCCGCAGCGCAGCCAGGCTGGCCTCCGCGGCCCGCTCACCTTCAGAATGCCCGCCCATGCCATCGGCCACGGCGATCAATAGGCTATCGGGATCTGCGATGATGCTGACCCGGTCCTGGTTTTCCTGTCGATGCCCGATCAGGCTGAGCTCCGCGTAATCGACTTGCACCAGGTCCCCAAACTCTCCACAACGAGCGCTAAGAGCATACCGGAACTGAGGTTCTCAATCTCCGCCAAAGTTATCTAAACTGCGCGGCAAATGGGGCCGCAACGACCTTTGAGTTTTGCCATGACCAAAAGCATGACCGGATTCGCCGCAGCACAAGCCGCTGCCGGCGAGCATCGCATCAGCTGGGAACTGCGCAGCGTCAACCACCGCTTTCTGGATATCAGCCTGCGGCTGCCCGAAGAACTCAAGCCCCTGGATCAGGAATGCCGCAACCTGATTCGCAACCGGGTTGGCCGGGGCAAGCTGGATGCCACGCTGAAGCTGACGCTGAGCCCCGGGACACCGACGGACTGGCGTTTGAACGAGGCGGCCCTGGAACGACTGGAGCACCTGACGCAGGATGTGAAGGACCGTTTTGCTGCTGCAAGCAGCATGAGTGTGGCTCAGATTCTGCGTTTTCCCGGTGTCTTGCAGGAGCCCGATCTGGACACCGCCGCGGTGACACCCCAGGTGCTTGAGTCCCTGGCAAACGCGCTGGATAAGCTTGAAAACTCCAGATCCCGCGAGGGTGACCACCTGGCTGCGCTGATTGCTGAGCGCTGCGACCAGATCGACAACATTGTCACCGGGGTGCGCGCCCGACTCGGCGCCGCCGAGAAGCGCTATTTGGACCGCCTGCGGGAACGCCTGTCTCGGCTGGATGTGGAGGCAGCCCCCGAGCGGCTGGAGCAGGAGATGGTTATCCTGGCTCAACGCCTGGACGTGGCGGAAGAACTGGATCGGCTGGTGGGCCACGTGGCAGAAATTCGCAGCGTCCTGGGACGCGCCGAGCCCGTCGGGCGTCGGCTGGATTTTTTGATCCAGGAACTGAATCGGGAAGCCAACACGCTGGGCTCCAAGGCGGCGGATGAGGCGCTCACTCGCGATGCCGTGGAGCTCAAAGTCCTGGTTGAGCAGATGCGCGAGCAGGTTCAAAACATTGAGTGAAGAGCCTCCCGCCCCTGCTGCGCGGGGCCGATTGATTGTGTTGTCGGCACCCTCGGGGGCCGGTAAGACCACGCTGGTGCATGCTTTGCTGCGGCAGAATCCGCGCTTGCGCTTCTCCATTTCCTATACCACCCGTCCCCAGAGACGCTCCGAGGTCGATGGCCGCGATTATTTTTTCATCGACCGGGACCGCTTCGACGCCATGATTCGGGACGAGGCCTTTCTCGAGTACGCCTTGGTGTTCGACAACTGGTACGGCACCGGGCGGGATCATGTTCAGGCGCTGCTGGATGCGGGTCATTCGGTGCTCTTGGAGATCGATTGGCAGGGCGCCCAGCAGATTCGGCAGCGCATGGCGGAAGCGGTCACTGTGTTCATCATGCCCCCAAGCCGCGACGAACTTGAGCGCCGCCTGCGCGGTCGCCAGACGGACTCCGAGACGGTGATCCAGCGCCGTCTGGCAGATGCCCTGGCGGACATGGGCCATTGGTCCGAGTTTGATTACGTGGTCGTTAACGACGAGCTTGATGAGGCGGTAGCGGCGCTGAGCCGCCTGCTGACTCAGGATGATCCTGCCCTGGCGACGGATCATCCCCGGCAGCGGGCACGGGTTGGGGCGATCGTCGCGGCGGGATAGCCATTGGCCAGCGCGCCGCCCTTGCATTACACTGACTTTTTTGAGCTTCCATCAGACCTAGAATCAGGGCGGATTCAGTTATGGCACGGATCACTGTCGAGGATTGCACCGACCAAATTGACAACATGTTCCAGTTGGTCCTGGTGGCTGCGAAACGCGCCCGCCAGCTGGCCAACGGCGCCGAAGCCATGGTGGAGTGGGAAAACGATAAGCCCACCGTGGTGGCGTTGCGCGAGATCGCGGAAGGGTACATCACACCGAGCATTCTGGAGGACCAGGAGCAGGCTGTTGAGGAGTTGCTGGATGTGGACACCGGCCCCGGCTCCATGACCGGCCCCAGCTCCATTGCCGATTCTCTGCTCATGCCGAGGCCCATCTCTATCGGTGATTGAGGCCTTGCTCAGATCGCCCTGATCGAGGGCGTCGGGCGCCAAATACCATGGACTATGCTGCCGCCATCCTGGGACGATTACCGGGTGGTTCGCGCGCCGCCGGGATTGGCGAACTCGTAGCGGAGCTGGAAACCTACCTTCCCGAAGAGGACCTGGCAGGCATCATCGATGCCTACGAATTTGCGTCTGCAGCTCATCAGGGCCAGCGGCGCATGTCCGGCGAGTCTTACATCAGCCATCCCGTGGCGGTTGCCCGGATTCTGGCTGAGTTGCACCTGGATGCGGGCACGTTGAAAGCGGCGTTGCTGCACGACGTCGTCGAGGATACGCCCACCGCGGTCGCGGAGATCAACCAGCGTTTCGGGGCCGACGTGGCGCTGCTGGTGGACGGTGTCAGCAAGCTGGATCAGCTCCAGTTCAAAAGCCGCGAGGAAGCCCAGGCCGAGAGCTTCCGCAAGATGCTGCTGGCCATGGTTGAGGATCTGCGCGTGATCCTGGTGAAGCTCGCCGATCGCACCCACAACATGCGCACCCTGGATACTCTGCCCCTCCCCAAGCAGCGCCGGATCGCGCGGGAAACACTGGAAATTTACGCGCCGATTGCCAATCGTCTTGGTATCAACAGCATTAAAGTGGAGTTGGAGGATCTGGGCTTCAAGGCGCTGTACCCGTTTCGTTATCGCGTGTTGGAGAAGGCCCTCAATAAGGCGCTGGGAAATCAACGTCAGTTCCTGCGCAAGATCGAGTCAAACCTACGCCGAACCCTTGCTGAGCAGAAGGTGGTTGGTAAGGTGCTCAGCCGCGAGAAGCATCTCTACAGCATCTACGCGAAGATGCTTCGCAAGCATCGGGCCCTGGCGGATATCGTTGACGTCTACGGGCTGCGCATCGTGGTCGAGGATGCGGACACCTGCTATCGGGTATTGGGTCTGGTGCACAGCCTGTATAAACCCATGCCTGGACGCTTCAAAGATTACATCGCGATTCCCCGCGTGAACGGTTATCAATCCCTGCACACCACGCTGTTCGGTCCCAACGGCATTCCGCTGGAGGTACAGATACGCACCCGGGAGATGGACCGTGTGGCGGAACGGGGCATCGCTGCCCATTGGCAGTACAAAGCCGTCGACAAGCATACGTACAGCGCCGAGGCCCGCGCCCGGGACTGGCTCAAGAGCCTCATGGAGATGCAGCATGCCGCCAACTCGGAGGAATTCTTAGAAAGCGTCAAGGTCGACCTGTTCCCCGACAAGGTCTACGTGTTCACACCGCGCGGCGATATTCTGCGGTTGCCGCGGGCGGCGACGGCAGTGGATTTTGCCTATGCGGTGCACACCGACGTGGGCAATCGCTGCGTGGCGGCCAAGATCGATCGGCGCCTCGTGCCGCTGCGGACCGTGCTGCAGAACGGCCAGACCGTCGAGATCATCACGGCCCGCGGTGCTCGGCCTAACCCCAATTGGGTCAATTTCGTGGCCACCGCCAAGGCCCGCAACGCCATCCGCGCGTATTTGCGCAATCTGAAAGGCAGCGAGGCCCGCGATCTGGGTCGCCGGCTGTTGGATCAGTCCTTAAAGGCCCAGGGCAGCTCGTTGCGCAGGGTAAAGAAACCCCGCCTGGCGGCTTTGCTGCAGGAACTAAAGATCGAGACCTCGGATGCTCTGTTGGAACAGATAGGGTTGGGCGAACGGCTGTCGCCCGTCATCGCAAGCATGCTGTTGCAACAGGCGAGCAAGGGCCATGCTGCATCGCCCGCGCTGGCCATCGCTGGCACTGAGGGGATGGTGGTCAGCTATGCGCGCTGCTGCTATCCGATCCCCGGCGATGAAATCATTGCCTACATGTCCAGCGGCCGCGGCCTTGTCATTCATCGCAACAACTGCGGCAATCTGGCCGAGTACCGCAAACAACCTTCCAAGTGGATCGCGGTGGGCTGGAAGCGCAGCGTGCAGGGCGATTTTGAAGCCGAGGTTCACGTGCGGGCCCTGAATCGCATGGGTTTGCTGGCGGAAATGGCGGGGGGCATTTCCTCCACCCAGAGCAATATTGATCAGGTGTCCGTGGAAACAGACGGAGACTCAGTCACTTTGGTATTTCTAGTGCGGGTGCGAGACCGCAATCACCTGGCGCGGGTCCTGCGCAGCATCCGCGCCCTGCCCGATGTGTCGCGGGTCAGCCGCGGTACAGTCCAACAACAACGAGGTGCCCATGGCGAAACAGGCCATCACGACGGATAACGCGCCGGCTGCGGTTGGGACCTATAGCCAGGCGATGCGCTGCGGCGATCTTTTGTTTATCTCCGGACAGATTCCGTTGGATCCGGTGACGGGGCAGCTGGTGGGCGGCGGCCGGGAGGCTGAGATCCGCCGTGTGTTCGACAATGTCCAGGCGATCGCAGCCGCTGCGGGAGGTTCCCTGAGCGATGTGGTCAAGCTCAGCGTGTTCTTGACCGATCTGGGCGATTTTGCGCTGGTTAACCAGGTGATGACGGACTACTTTCAAGCGCCCTTTCCGGCCCGCGCCGCGATGGGCGTGGCTGCGCTGCCCCTGGGAGCTCAGGTGGAAGTGGAGGCCATTGTCAGTCTCTGAATCGCCCCCGCACCCTGGGCCTGAATCCCAGATCGATTTGCTGGCTGCCCCGGTGACCGCCCTGCGCGGCGTTGGACCGGCGCTGGCAGACCGGCTCGCTCGCCTCGGCGTGGATCGGGTCGGCGACCTGCTGTGGATACTGCCGCTGCGCTACGAGGATCGTACCCACCTGGTTCCCCTCGGGGAGCTGCGCGCCGGCGACCGGGTTCTGGTAGCAGGCGACGTGGAACTCACGGAAGTGGCGTTCCGCGGCCGGCGCATGCTACTGAGTCGGATCGCCGACGGCACGGGAACTTTGACGTTGCGGTTCTTTCATTTTTCCCGGGCCCAACAGGCCACCCTGACGCGTGGGCGGCGCCTGCGTTGTTTCGGCGAGGTGCGCGCCGGGCGTGGCGGCCTGGAGATGGTGCACCCGGAATATCAGCTGCTGGCGGAGGGGGATGACGAAACCAGCCGCGCCAATCTGACACCCATCTATCCCAGCACCGAGGGCATCACCCAGCAGCGTTTGCGAAGCCTGATTGAACGCGCCTTGACAGCCTTGGATGGCGGCCACTTCGAAGACTATCTCGCCGGCCTTGCAGACCAGGCCTACCCGTCGCTGGAGGAGGCTTTGAAGTTTCTGCACAGGCCGCCCGCGGCTGCTCGTCTGGATAGCCTGGCGGAAGGCCGCCATCCGGCTCAGCGCCGTCTGGCGCTCGAGGAACTGATGGCCCACCGCCTCAGCCTGCGGCGCCTCCGCCGGGACCACCAGGCTGGCGGCGCCAGACCCCTGGCGGTTTCAGGAGACATGCTGGACCGATTTCTAAAGCGCCTGCCGTTCCAGTTGACCGCGGCCCAGCAGCGGGTGATGGATGAGATGCTTGCCGACATGGCGGCGCCGCGGCCCATGCTGCGGCTGGTGCAGGGCGACGTGGGCTGCGGCAAGACCGTAGTGGCGGCGGCTGCCGCGGTGGTGGCAGCGACCGCAGGGGCGCAAACCGCCATCATGGCGCCGACGGAGATTCTCGCCGAGCAGCATTTCAGGAATTTCTCCAGCTGGTTGGAGCCCCTGGGGCTGGAGCTGAGCTGGTTAACCGGGTCGGTGACGGGACGCTCGCGCACCGCTGCTCTCGGCCGCATTGCCAGCGGCGATGCCCAGGTGGTGGTTGGCACCCATGCGCTGTTTCAGGAAGGCGTGGAGTTTGGTGCGCTGGCCCTGGTGGTGGTGGATGAGCAGCATCGCTTCGGTGTCCATCAACGTTTGCAGCTGAAGCAGAAGGGCGAGAGTGACAGCCGGCAGCCCCACCAGCTGATCATGACGGCGACACCCATTCCGCGGACCCTGGCGATGACCGCCTATGCGGATCTGGACACGTCCATCATCGACGAGCTCCCGCCGGGCCGCCAGGCGGTGAAGACTGTTGTGATGCCGGAAACCCGACGGGCGGAGCTGGTCCGGCGCGTTGAGGCCATATGCGCCCAGGGGCAGCAGGTGTACTGGGTCTGCCCGTTGATCGAGGAGTCGGAAACGATTGACTCCCAGCCTGCGGAAAAGCTGCATGGAGAACTGACTGCGGCGCTGCGGCATCTGCAAGTGGGGCTGGTGCACGGGCGCATGAAATCTGCCCAGAAGGAACGCATCATGCAGGCCTTCAAAAGCGGCGCCGTTAACCTGCTGGTTGCCACCACGGTGATCGAGGTCGGGGTTGATGTGCCCAACGCCACGCTGATGATTATTGAGAATGCGGAGCGCATGGGGCTGTCCCAGCTGCACCAGCTGCGCGGCCGTGTCGGTCGCGGCGCCGCAGAGTCATCCTGCGTCTTGCTCTATAAGCCGCCTCTGTCAGAGCTGGCCCGGGAACGGCTCGCGGTATTGCGGGAGAGCAATGACGGCTTCTTCGTTGCCCAGAAGGATCTGGAGCTGCGCGGTCCCGGGGAAGTGCTGGGAACCCGCCAGACAGGCATCATGCAGCTGAAATGCGCTGATCTGGTGCGGGATACGGACCTGTTGCCCCGGGTGACTCGGCTCAGTGAACAGCTGGCGCAGCGCACACCCGAGCGGGTCGCGCCGCTGATCCGCCGCTGGATCAGCGGTGCCCAGGAATACGGCAAGGTCTGAATTGCCTTTACACTAAAGCCCCATGAGTAACGAGCAGGGTGTTCGCAGGGTGCTGGACGACGAGGTGTGCCTTCAGGGCTACGACCAGGCCGCGCTGTCCGGCGCGAGCAACCTGCATCCGGGCTTGGCGCGCTGGCTGACCTGCGACGGGCTGTTAACGGAGCGGCTCCGGGCGCTCCCCGACATGCGCTTGCGGCGGCTGGCGGAAAGCGACGTGACGCTGACCGACGGGCAGCGTGGGTTGCTGCAAACGCCAGACGGCACCGGCCGTTTGCGGGAGATTTCTCTGGAACTAGGCGCAACCCGCTGCGTGTATGGCTGCAGCCTGATCCCGGTGTCGCTGCTGCAGGTGTACCCATGGCTCGGGGCGCTGGGCGAAAAGCCACTGGGCGCCACGCTGACCGCCCGATTAGAGGTGGAGCGCAGCCCCTTCAGCTATTGTCAGCTGGCGGCCGACGATGTCTTGGCCCGCCGCGCCTCGGGCGGCGCGTCCAGCGCGCCGTTGTGGGCGCGCCGCTCGACGTTTCAGTTGCCCGGGGGCCGAATTCTGGTCACGGAAGTTTTTTTTCCGGCGCTCGCGCCATGGCCGGTCAGCTAGCTCAGCTTAAGCATCTGTTCTATCGGGCTGCGGCCCGAGTCCGCCTGGCCGGCCGGCGCGCCGCTGCCGCGGTTGTCCTGCTTGCCCGTCAGTATTCCGGTTATGCCCGGCTGATGCGTCTGGATCGGCCGATCGGCATCTGGTTGCTCCTCTGGCCCACCCTCTGGGCGTTGTGGATCGCAAGTGGCGGCCGCCCCCAGCAGCATATTTTTCTTGTTTTCCTTCTCGGCGTGGTGGTCATGCGCTCGGCCGGCTGTGTGATCAACGATTTTGCCGACCGCAAGATTGATCCCCAGGTGAGGCGGACCAAAGACCGCCCGCTGGCGACCGGCGAGGTAAAACCCGGCGAGGCACTGATCCTGTTCGCGGGTCTGATGCTGATCGCCCTGGGGCTGGTGCTGACATTGAACCGGCTGGCCCAGTTGCTGGCCGTGGCTGGCGCGGCGCTGGCGGTGATCTACCCGTTCTCGAAGCGGTTCTTTGTGGCGCCACAGCTTGTGCTGGGCCTGGCCTTCGGCTGGGGAGTGCCCATGGCGTTTGCGGCAGCGACCGGCGCCGTGCCACAGCTGGGCTGGTTGCTGTTGGTGGCCGCGATCATCTGGGCCACGATCTACGATACCGAATATGCCATGGTGGACCGCGAGGACGATCTAAAGCTGGGTGTGCGCTCCACGGCGATTCTGTTCGGCGACGCGGATCGGCTCATCCTGGGTGTTCTCAAACTCATGTTGCTCATGACTTTGTATCTGGTCGGAGACTCCGCGGGTTTTGGCTACTGGTACCTCGCCGGACTCGGCGCTGCCGGGATGTTCGCCCTCTATCAGCAGTATCTGATTCGCGACCGGGATCCCCAGCGCTGTTTTCAAGCTTTCCTGAACAATAATTTGCTGGGCATGGCCGTGTTCATCGGCATTGCTCTGGAGTATCTGTTCAACCCCGGGCCACTGTGACGGCGCACACGGCAGTGGCTCCCGCGGCTAACAGCGTGGTCGCCAGGGCATTCGCCGTGGCGCCTGTTGTGAGGACATCATCCACCAGCACGAGCCGCCGGCCGGCAACCTCGCGCGTAACGCGGAAGGCGGCGGCAACGTTGTCCTGGCGGGCGCTCGGCGGCAGGCCCGTCTGCGGTGCCGTGGCGCGAATCCGGTTGATACCTGATGACCACACGGGCACCTGCCAGACAGCGCCCAGGGGTCGGGCCAGCTCGAAAGCCTGGTTGTAGCCGCGCTCGATGAGCCGGGTGCGATGCAGCGGCATGGGTATGAGCACGGCATCGCCGAATGGCCGGTACACGAGTTCCCGGGCCAGCAGTTGCCCCAGGCTGCGGCCCAGATAACGTTGGCCGCGATACTTTAGGCGATGCAGCAGCTCCCGCATCGGGTAACCGTATTGAAACGGCGCGCGCACGGCGGCGAGGCGCCAACCGCGGCCGTGGGCGGCGCCGATCGGATGCCCGCCGCGCCCGCAAATCGGGCAGGCATCTGTCACGCGGATCAAATCGGTCCGGCAGGGCGGACAAAAGCCGTCCGCCTTGGCCTGGTTGCCGCATAGAGCACAGGGCTGGCTCAGTAGCCAGGGGATCATGGGGCCAGGGTCGACATTGGTTGACAGCACCGCGATGGGCTCGAATACTCAGCCGCAATCGTAGGGGGTCGGGTATGCAGGAAGGACAGAAAGAAATCGCAACGGACGATGGCGAAATGCGGCTGGGCGGTCTGTTAATCAGCCCTGACCCCCGCAGTGACTGGACAGCAGCGGACGTTGCCCAGTTGTTCGAGATGCCACTCAATGATCTGTTGTTCGCAGCCCAGTGGGTGCATCGACAGAACTTCGCGCCCAACCAGGTGCAGATTTCGACGCTGTTGTCCATTAAGACCGGCGCGTGTCCCGAGGACTGTGCCTATTGCCCCCAGAGCATCCGCTATCAAACCGATGTTGCCGAGCACGAGCTGATGGACGTGGGTGATGTCGTCGCGGCGGCCCAGGCGGCCCAGGATGCGGGCGCGACCCGCTTCTGCATGGGTGCCGCTTATCGGGGGCCAAAGCCGAAGCAGCTGGCGGTCATCGCGGAAATGATCGCCCGGGTGCGCGCCCTGGGCATGGAGACCTGCGCCACGCTGGGATTGCTGGACGCGGAGCAGGCCCGGCAGCTCAAGGCGGCGGGGTTGGATTACTACAACCACAACTTGGACAGCTCTGCTGAGTTTTACCCTCAGGTCGTGGGTACCCGCACCTACCAGAGCCGGTTGGACACACTGGGTCATGTCAGGGATGCCGGGCTCAAGGTCTGCTGCGGTGGCATCCTGGGCATGGGCGAAACCCGTCAGGATAGGGTGCAGCTCATGCACACGCTGGCGACCATGGTCAGTGCGCCGGAAAGTGTGCCGATCAATCGCCTGGTGCAGATCCCCGGCACCCCCTTGAACGGGCTTGAGCCGTTGGATGGATTCGAGTTTGTTCGCACCATCGGCGTCGGCCGTATCCTGATGCCGAAATCCCACCTGCGGCTATCCGCCGGCCGGGCAGAGTTCTCAGACGAACTGCAGGCGCTTGCGTTTCTGGCGGGCGCCAACTCCATCTTCTACGGCGATAAGCTGTTGACGACCGATAATCCCCAGGCGCAACGCGACCGGGACCTGTTCCGGCGCCTGGGGCTCGAGCCCGAGCCGCTCACCGCGGCCGCGCCCTGACTCTACCGCGCTGCCTGGCGGCAGCGGTACCGCACCGTGACCGAGGCTGAGGATCCCTGGGAACTGGATCTGGCGGCCGTCCGCGCCGGCTTCCAGCGGGCCAGCTGGCGCTTTGAGCAGGCTGATGCGGTGCACGCCGAGGCCCGCCGGCGCCTGTTGGAGCGGTTGGACTGGGTGAAATTGACACCGGCGCTGGTGGTGGATCTGGGCAGCGCGCTGGGCGCGGGTGCTGTGGCTCTGGCGCGCCGTTACCCTGAGGCGCGGGTGTTGGCAGTGGACAGGTCCCTGGGCATGCTGCGCCGAATGAGCCGGCGCCCGCGTCATAGTCTGTGGCCCGTGACGGGCGATGCCTTGCGGCTGCCGTTGCCGGACGCCTGCGTCGACCTGCTGTTTGCAAACCTGCTGCTGCCCTGGGTGAGCGATTTGCAAGGCGTTTTCGGCGAGTGGGCGCGGGTGCTGCGGCCCGGTGGCGTGGTGACTTTCAGCAGCCTGGGGCCGGACACCCTCCATGAGCTGGCTCAGGCGTGGGCGGCGGTGGATCAGCGCCCCCATGTGCACGGTTTCTTCGACATGCACGATCTGGGCGACAGCCTGCTGCGCAGCGGTCTTGCTGAGCCCGTGCTGGACGTGGATCACCTGACGGTGACCTACAAGAGCGTCGCGCAGCTGGCCCGGGAGCTTAGAGCCTGCGGTGGCCAGAACGCCACCGTTGGCCGACGCCGCACGTTGACCGGTCGTCACCGCTGGCAGGCCATGGTGGATCAATATCCCCGGACCGGCGAGCCGAATCCCGTCCATGCCACCGTGGAGCTGGTTTTTGGCCAGGCCTGGGGGCGGGGCGTGAGCACCACGGCCGGGGGTCAGATCGCCAATATTCCCGTGACCGACATCGGCGGGCGGCGCCGCTAGAGCCACTTGGTGACAACCCGTCGGGCTGGCTAACATGGGTGCATGACCTGCAGCATTGTCATCAGACCGAACTGTTCTTTGACCCCCCGGGCCGCTGGATGGTTTTTCGCCAGTCTGGCGACGGTATGTCTGGGAGTCGCCGGGGCCTTCGCAAGCATGGGACTGTGGGTCGTGCTGCCCTTCGCCGGGGCCGAGTTGACGCTGCTGGGCGTGGCCCTGGCGCTGAGTTTCCGGGCCGCCGGCCGCCACGAGCTGATCCATATCGATGCTGAGCGGGTGGTTGTCGAGCGCGGGGCCAGCGGGGTGCGGCGGTGGGAATTTCGCCGCCCCTGGCTGCGGATCGCACTGGAACGTTCCGTCAATCGCAACCAGCCCAGCAGGCTGCTGCTGCGGCAAAGCAATCGGGTCTGCGAGGTGGGCCGTTGCCTGACGGACCAGGAGCGCAGCAGTCTGTTTGCCCGCTTGCGGCAGGTCCTTGGCTAGCCCGCTAAGCGGAAATCGTCGGCCAACACCTTCTGATACAATTCCGGCCGCCTTCGGTTGCCCGTCGCGATCGTAGCCATTCCACGGGTGATATCAACGGCTGGCATGTAGCCGGGAGTCGATAGTCATGACGACAATCAGAGGCAGCGCGTCGCGTCTGGTGACGCTGCTGCTGGGTGCAGGGACAGCGCTCCAGGCTCAGGCCGACTGGGCTTTGAATATGCCCCGCGGCGTTACCGACACCAGCCAGGAAGTATTCGGCCTGCACATGCTGATCCTGTGGATCTGCGTGGCCATCGGCGTTGGTGTTTTCGGGGTTATGATTTATGCGCTCGTGATGCACCGTAAGTCGCGTGGCGTCACGCCGGCCAAATTCAAGGAAAGTGCGCAAGCTGAGGCCATTTGGACTCTGATTCCCGCGCTTATTCTGATCGTCATGGCCTACCCTTCCGCCGAAACACTCATCCGCATGGATGATGCCCGCAATCCTGATCTCACGGTCAAGGTCACTGGCTATCAGTGGAAATGGCATTACGACTACATCGATGAGGGCGTCGAATTTTTCTCCAGTCTGGACCGGCGCAGCAACGAAGCTCGTCAGATCGGCTCGGGGATCAAGCCCCGAGATGTTGAGCACTACCTGTTAGACGTGGATGAACCTCTGGTGGTGCCGGTGGATGCCAAGGTTCGCTTGTTAATGACCGCTGCTGACGTGCTTCACTCCTGGTGGGTGCCCGAGTTTGCCGTAAAGAAAGATGCTATCCCCGGCTTTATCAACGAGACCTGGTTTCAGGCTCGGCAGGTGGGCACATTCCGCGGCCAGTGTTCGGAGCTATGCGGCAAAGACCATGGCTTTATGCCGGTGGTGGTGGAAGTCAAATCCCAGCAGGATTTCGCTGCCTGGCTGGCGGCGCGCAAGGCGTCGGCCAGCGTCGCAGCAGTGAACTGACGATCGTAGCGACGCCAGACGCACGAATGAAGGACAGGAGCAGGCTATGAGCATGGCGACGGACGCCAGCCATCATCACGCCGCGCATCCCGGCGGCCTGATGCGCTGGGTGACGACGACGAACCACAAGGATATCGGCACTCTCTATCTGCTGTTCAGTCTGGCCATGTTCTTTATCGGCGGCGTCATGGCGCTTGTGATCCGCGCCGAGTTGTTCCAGCCGGGACTGCAACTGGTGAATCCGGATTTCTATAATCAGATGGTCACCCTGCACGCGCTGGTGATGATATTCGGCGGCGTCATGCCGGCTGCCGTGGGCCTGGCCAACTGGATGATTCCGCTGATGATTGGTGCGCCCGATATGGCGCTGCCGCGCATGAACAACTGGTCGTTCTGGATCCTGCCCTTCGCCTTTTCCATGCTGCTGGTCACCCTGTTCCTGCCGGGCGGCGCGCCGGCGGCGGGCTGGACGCTCTACCCCCCGCTGGTGTTGCAGACGGGCGACGCGTTTCCCCTCGCCATTTTTGCGATTCATCTGATGGGTATGTCATCCATCATGGGATCCATCAACATCATCGTGACTATCCTGAACATGCGGACGCCGGGGATGACCCTGTTGAAGATGCCCATGTTTGTCTGGACCTGGCTGATTACGGCGTATCTGTTGATCGCGGTGATGCCCGTGCTGGCCGGCGCCGTGACCATGCTGCTCACAGATCAGTTTTTTGGCACCAGCTTCTTTCAGGCCGCCGGCGGCGGTGACCCGGTGTTGTTCCAGCACATATTCTGGTTCTTCGGACATCCCGAGGTATACATCATTATTCTGCCGATTTTCGGGGTGATCTCGGAAATTATCCCCACCTTTGCCCGCAAGCCCCTGTTCGGCTACGAGTCTATGGTGTTCGCCACGGGCAGCATCGCGTTTTTATCGTTTATTGTCTGGGCGCACCATATGTTCACGGTCGGCATGCCGCTGGCCGCTCAGCTGTTCTTCATGTTTTCCACCATGCTGATTGCGGTGCCCACGGGCGTGAAAATCTTTAACTGGACGGCCACTATGTGGCGCGGCGCGATGACCTTCGAGACCCCCATGCTGTTCGCCCTGGCGTTTCTGTTTCTCTTCACCATCGGCGGCTTTTCAGGGTTGATGTTGGCGATTGTGCCCGCTGACATTCAGTATCACGATTCTTACTTCGTCGTTGCCCATTTTCACTACGTGCTGGTCCCCGGCGCCGTGTTCGGCTTGATGGCTGGGGTGTATTACTGGTTGCCCAAGTGGACCGGTCACATGTACGACGAGCGTCTGGGCAAGTGGCACTTCTGGCTATCCGCCATCGGCGTAAACATCACTTTTTTCCCCCAGCATTTTCTCGGCCTGGCCGGCATGCCGCGCCGCATTCCGGATTACGCGGTCCAGTTCACCGATTTCAACGTGGTTTCCTCCCTAGGCTCGTTCGTTTTCGGGATTGCCCAGTTGCTGTTCCTGTGGTTGATCATCAAGGCGATCCGCGGTGGGGTTCAGGCAACCGCTGCGGTCTGGGAGAGCCCGACTGGCCTGGAGTGGACCGTGCCGTCGCCAGCGCCGTACCACACGTTCGATGAGGCGCCGGAGGTCCAGTGATGTCGGCGCTTAATAATCCGCGCGTGAAGCAGCGTATCCGTCTTAGCGCGCTGCTGCTTGGGCTTTTGGCTGTGGCTGTCTACGTGGGTTTCATCGCCATGACGGTGTGGAGTAACTGATGGGCGGGCCTGCAGATCGTAAGGTCGACCGCTGGTTGTTCACTCAGCTGGTGTTGCTGGCCGTGGCCATGTTCGGTTTCGGGTTCCTGCTGGTGCCGCTGTACGACGTGTTCTGCGACCTGACGGGTCTGGGCGGCAAGACGGTGACCACCCCCGCGGTAGCAGAGGAGCGGCCGGACGAAACGCGCTCCGTTCGGGTCGAGTTTGTGGCGACGCTGGGCCAGTATGCGCCATGGGAATTTCGTCCCACCGTCAGCCACATGAACGTCCATCCGGGCAAACTCTACAGGACGGCGTTCTATGCCGAGAATCTGGCCAGACAGGATCTGGTGGGTTACGCCACGCCGAGTGTTGCTCCAGGCCGTGCGGCCAGATTCTTTAAGAAGACCGAGTGCTTTTGCTTTACGCCGCAGCCATTCGCCAGGGGGGAGGGCCGCGATATGACGGTGGCGTTCATGATCGATCCCAAGTTGCCGGCCCACATCGACACGGTCACCCTGTCGTATACGTTTTTCGCCGACCGGCAGACCGCGCAGCTTTAAACGAGGCACCCATGGAACAGGCGAGCGAGCGATACTACGTTCCCCACGGTACCCAGTGGCCCATCGTTGGCTCCATTGGTCTGTTCCTGCTGCTGGGGGGGGCGGCGATCTTGCTCAACGGTGCCGGCACCCTGGGCGGGTGGGTGGCCGGTGCCGGCGCCGTGGTGGTGATTGTGATGTGCTTCGGCTGGTTCGGCGCGGTGATCGCTGAGAGTGAAAAGGGTACCTACAACGATCAGGTGGACCGCTCTTTCCGGATGGGAATGTTCTGGTTCATTTTCTCGGAGGTCATGTTCTTTCTCGCGTTTTTCGGCGCCCTGTTCTACGCACGGGTGCTGTCGGTGCCCTGGCTGGGTGGCGAGGGCAATAACTTCTTTACGGGCCTTTTGCTGTGGGAGCCGTTTGAGAACGAGTGGCCCACCAACGGCCCTGGTGATATGGGCGGGCCCTTTGAAACCATGGGCGCCTTCGGCATTCCGGCGGTCAACACTCTGATACTGCTCACCAGCGGCATCACCGTTACGCTCGCCCACCATGCCCTGAAGGCGGGTCGGCGCGCCGGGCTGAACCTTTGGCTGGCAGCGACCTGGCTACTGGGCTTTATTTTTCTTGGCTTCCAGGCGGAGGAGTACATTCACGCTTACCAGGATCTGAACCTCCGTCTGGACTCGGGAATTTACGGCACCACCTTTTTCATGTTGACCGGGTTTCATGGCTTGCACGTGACGCTGGGAGCCACCATGTTGTTGGTGATCTGGTTCCGCTGCCTGAAAGGCCATTTCACGCCCAAACATCACTTCGCGTTCGAGGCCGTGGCCTGGTACTGGCATTTCGTGGATGTGGTCTGGCTGGGCCTGTTTATTTTTGTGTATTGGCTCTAGGCTGACGAGTACCGCAGCCTATGAATGGATCTGAATCCAGCCGCTCAGCCACGAGCCCAGCAGGAGCACGAACAGCATCACCGACAAGGCAACCCGCAGGGTCAGGGCGTTGACCATTCGTTTTGACTCGCCCCGATCGTTGACCAAGAAGAACAGGCCGGAGCCGAGGCTGGCCAGAACAGCGATGAACACGAGAATAATCAGCAGCTTCAACGTGGCGCTTCCGCACTGTGGCGGGGCCGGAGTATAGCGTGGGGCTCGCCTCACCGCATTCGAGCTTCCGGCCCGGGGGCGTCGGCACGTTGCTGCTGTTGCTATTACTACCCGCCTTCTTAGGTCTGGGCCTGTGGCAGCTGCAGCGGGCCGATAGCAAGGCAGCCCAGTTTGAGGCATTCCGCGCCAGGGCGGCGTCGCCGGCGCTCATCGGCTGGCCGGAGGATGATTTGCCCCGTTACAGCCACGTCCAGCTGGCCGGACGCTTCGTGCCGGGCCAGCAGTTTCTGTTGGACAACATGACCCACGAGGGTCGCCAGGGCTACCACGTGCTTACGCCCTTTGTGCTCCTGCACGAACCCCGTTGGCTGCTGGTCAATCGCGGCTGGATACCGGCGGACGCTGCGCGGGTCCAGGTTCCCGACGTTGAGGTCGCGGATAATCACCGTAACGTGGCGGGCCAGTTGGATCTTCTGCCACGACCGGGACTTGATCTGGGTTCGGCACCGACAGCTGGCGCCTGGCCTCAGGTGGTCTTTTTCCCCGACATGGCGGAATTGGCCGCGCGCCTGGAGCACCCATTGCTGGGTTATCAGCTGTTGCTCGACGCGGATCAGCCGGAGGGCTTCGTGCGCCAGTGGGGGCCGCGCAGCATGGCGCCCGAGAAGCACCTGGGATATGCGGTGCAGTGGTTTGGCTTCGCTGCAGCGCTGGTCGTGATGTACGTAGTGCTGGGCGTGCGGCGGGCACGTTCATGAGCGGGCGGCGTTCCCGTGGCCGGCTCAACGAAGGGGTCATCCTCTTCGTGCTGTTTTTTGGCCCCGTGTTCGCGGCCCTGGTGGCCTATCTGGGTCCATGGGAGGTCGTCCCGGATCGCTCCACCGCGTACGGCGTGCTCATTGATCCCGCCCGACCGCTGCCCGAGCAGCCATCCGTAGCCCAGCGAACGGGCGTCGCGGATGACGGCAGTTGGTTGACAGGCCGCTGGTCCCTGATCTACTTGAGCGAGGTGGCTTGCGCGCAGTCTTGCCAGGAGTGGCTGGCCACTCTGGGTAGAATCCACAAGGCGTTGGCTGAGGACCAGGGCCGGGTACAACCGGTGTTTCTGCACGCTGAGAGCATACCGGTCGCGACTGTAAGCGGTTTTCTTAACGTGTCCGTCGAGGGCGGCGCGGCCGCGCGGCTGGTGGCGGAGCTGACGGCGGCGCACCCCGGCCCCATCTACATCAGCGACCCTCTGGGGAATCTGGTTCTGGCCTATCCTGCTAACGCGCGGGACAAGGGTATTCTCAAAGACCTGGAGCGGCTGCTGCGTTTATCGAGGATTGGCTGATATGTGGCAACGATATTTTGTACTGGCGGCGCGCGCGGGCGCCATCCTCGCGCTGATTGTGATCGTCGTAGGGGCGTGGGTGCGACTGACCGACGCAGGCCTGGGCTGTCCCGATTGGCCGGGCTGTTATGGCCAGTTGCTGGTACCCACCAGCGAGGTGGCTGTCGAGCGGGCGGGCCAGGACTACGAGCGGCCGCTGGAGGCGGGTAAAGCCTGGCGTGAGATGATTCACCGCTACATCGCCTCGACTTTAGGGCTGATCTGTCTGGCCGTGGGCGGAATAGCCTGGCTGAACCGCCGTGATCCCGAGCAGCCGAAATGGCTACCCGCCATTCTTGTTGCTCTGGTGATCTTTCAGGGTCTCTTGGGTATGTGGACCGTCACCCTGTTGCTCAAGCCGGTGATCGTCATGGGGCATCTGCTGGGCGGTCTGGCCACCCTGGGCCTGTTGTTCTGGCTGAGCCGCTGGCGGGCGCCGGCTCTGCGGGCAAGCAGGGGTTTGAAGGCCCTTGCTGTCACTGCCCTGGCGGCGTTGATCGTGCAGATCGCGCTGGGCGGATGGACCAGCGCCAACTATGCGGCCCTGGCCTGCCCGGATTTTCCCACCTGCCAGACCCAGTGGTGGCCGGAGATGATGGATTTTCAGGAGGGTTTCGTCCTGTGGCGGGGTCTTGGCATCGACTATGAGGGCGGGGTGCTGGATAATCCAGCCAGAACAGCAATCCACTTCACCCATCGCCTGGGCGCGATTTTAGCCACCGTCATGCTTACCGTACTGGGCGCGCTGCTGCTCGGCCGGAATGATGGGTCGAAAGCGGGAGCAGCAATTCTGGGCGCGCTGTTTGTGCAACTGGTGCTGGGTGCTTCGATCGTGTTGTTCGGCGTGCCCCTGGCGGTTGCCGCAGCCCATAATGGCGTGGCAGCAATTTTGTTACTGAGTGTATTGAATGCTAACCAGAGAATATGGCAGCGAACGGGGTCAGCTACTGAGCCGTTGGCGTGACTTTTACGAGCTGACCAAGCCCGGCGTCGTCAAACTGCTGGTCTTTACGGCCATTGTCGGCATGTGTCTGGCCACCCCGTCCTGGGTTCCCTGGCAGGCGCTGGTGTTCGGTACCCTGGGGATCGGGCTGGCTTCCGGATCAGCCGCGGCCATCAACCACGTGCTGGATCGGAAGATCGACGCTCGGATGCGGCGAACTCAGGATCGCCCGCTGCCGACGGGCAATGTGAGTTCCCGGGAAGCCGTCGTGTTTGCCCTGCTGCTGGGCGTCCTGGCCATGGTTATCCTGTATTTCCTGGTCAACCCCCTCACCGCGGCCCTGACCTTCATCTCGCTGATTGGCTACGCAGTGATCTATACCGTCTATCTGAAGCGAGCTACGCCCCAGAACATCGTCATCGGAGGTGCTGCGGGCGCCGCCCCCCCGGTACTCGGTTGGACGGCGGTGACCAATGACGTGAGCGCCTTCCCGCTCATACTGTTTCTTATTATCTTCGCCTGGACGCCACCCCATTTCTGGGCGCTTGCTATCGCTCGCAAGGAAGAGTACGCGAAAGTCGACATTCCCATGCTGCCGGTCACCCACGGTGAGGCCCACACTATCAACAGCATTCTGGCCTACACGGTATTGCTGTTTGCGGTATCGATCCTGCCCTCGCTGCTGGGTATGAGCGGCATTCCCTATCTTGTTGGAGCGGTGCTGCTCGGCATAGGCTTCCTCTACTACGCGGTGGCCTTGAAGTTGAGCGGGCGTCCGGACCTGCCCATGCGGACCTTCGGCTACTCGATTACCTATCTGATGGGGCTGTTCGCTCTGCTGCTGGTGGATCACTATTTGCTCCTGATCCTGGGATAGTGGTCGCCTGAGCGCCCGGGCGGCAAGTGCGTCGTGGACGTTACTGATTTAATCGATCCCCTGAATGACGCTCAGCGGGAAGCCGTGACGGCGCCGCATCAACCCGTGCTGGTGCTCGCCGGTGCGGGTAGCGGCAAAACCCGCGTGCTGGTGCATCGCATCGCCTGGCTGATCCGCGTGGAGGGCATTAGCGCCCAGTCCGTTCTGGCGGTGACCTTCACGAACAAGGCAGCGGCCGAGATGCGCAGCCGCATCGAGGCGTTGCTGGAGTTTCCCACTCGGCACCTGTGGATTGGCACTTTCCATGGTCTTGCTCACCGACTGCTGCGTATCCATTGGCAGGAAGCTGGTTTGCCCGAGGGCTTCCAGATTCTGGATTCCGAGGATCAGCTACGCTTGATCCGGCGGGTATTCAAGAACCTGCAGATAGACGAGAACGAATACAGCCCAAAGGAGCTTCAGTGGTTCGTCAACGCGCAAAAAGACGAAGGTCTGCGGCCGGAACATCTGGACGATGAGGGAAACGCTGGTCGCCGGCAGATGATTGCGTTGTACAGCGCCTATAGTCAGGCCTGCGAGCAGGCGGGCGTAGTGGATTTCGGCGAGCTTTTGCTGCGGACCCACGAACTGTTCCGGGACAATGAAACACTGCTGGCTCAGTACCAGCGGCGCTTCGCCCATCTGGCTGTAGACGAATTCCAGGATACCAACGCTATTCAATACGCTTGGCTGCGCTTGCTGGCGGGTGAGTCCGGTATGCCTTTCGTGGTCGGCGACGACGATCAGTCCATCTATCGCTGGCGCGGCGCCCGGGTCGAGAACCTGCACCAGTTTCAGCGCGACTTTCCGAACCATCTCTTAGTGCGTCTGGAACAGAACTACCGCTCCACTGGCACGATTCTGAATGCCGCTAACGCGGTTATTACCAACAACGCCAGCCGGCTCGGTAAGGAGCTGTGGACCGAGGGCAACGAGGGTGAAGCCATTCGCCTTTATGCTGCCTTCAACGAACGGGATGAAGCTGAGTTTGTGGTCAATCGGATCCGCGACTGGATTGCTCAGGGTAATCCACGCAGCGAGGTGGCAGTGCTTTACCGGTCCAACGCCCAGTCGCGAATTTTCGAAGAGGCATTCTTGTCGGCGCAGCTCCCCTATCGTGTCTATGGCGGGCTGCGGTTCTTCGAGCGGGCAGAAATCAAAGACGCCCTAGCCTATCTCCGCCTGTTAGCCAATCGCAGTGACGATCCATCTTTTGAGCGGGTGGTGAATACACCCACTCGGGGCATCGGCGCTCGCACGGTCGACGTGGTTCGGGACTACGCACGAGCCAACGCCACCACCCTCTGGCAGGCCGCTGGGGCCGTTATCGCGACGGCGGGGCTCAACAAGCGGGCGCAGAATGCGCTATGGGCATTTCTCAAGCTCATCGAGCAGATGGACCAGGAAGTGAAGGGTCTGGAGCTGTACGAGCAGGTGGACCATGTGATCGCCCGCAGCGGTCTCATAGAGCATTATCAGAAGCAGAAATACGAGCGCGGCGAGGCGAAGGTGGAGAACCTGGAAGAGCTGGTGAGCGCGGCCCGCAGCTTTCTGATCGACGAGGATAGCGACCTGCCGCCGCTGGCGGAATTTCTTTCCCACGCCGCCTTGGAGGCGGGCGAAGGTCAGGCGGAGGCCTGGGAAGACTGTGTGCAGCTCATGACCCTGCACTCCGCGAAAGGACTGGAGTTTCCCGTGGTCTTTCTGTGTGGCCTGGAGGATGGTCTGTTTCCTCACCAGCGCTCGTTACAGGATGCCAGCGGCCTGGAGGAAGAGCGGCGCCTGTGTTACGTGGGCCTCACTCGAGCCATGCAGAATCTTTACCTGACCTACGCCGAGCAGCGCCGTCTGCATGGCACCGACCACTACGGCACGCCATCCCGCTTCATTCGGGAAATTCCGGGCGAGCTGGTCGAGGAAGTTCGCCCAGCGATGCACGCGGCAATGCCGGCCTTCGCGCGGCGCGAGCCGGTCGCTGAAACCAGCGGCGGCGTGCGTCTGGGACAGCGGGTACGACATGGCAAGTTCGGCGACGGCGTCGTACTCAACTATGAGGGTAGCGGCGCCCATGCGCGAGTGCAGGTGAACTTTGAAAGCGCGGGTACCAAGTGGCTGGTGCTCGCCTACGCCAATCTGGAAGTGATGTAAACTACGCGCCAGCTGCAAAGGCACAGTCTTACATGAACATCCTCATTCTCGGTGCAGGTCAAGTGGGGACGACCGCGGCGTACAGCCTTGCCCGAGAGGAATCTAACGAGGTCACTATTGTTGACCAGGATCCCAAGGTCCTGCGCGACCTGCAGGATCGCCTCGATGTTCGCACGGTAGTCGGTCACGCCTCCTACCCGGAGGTGCTGGAGCGTGCGGGTGCCGCGGACGCCGACATGATTATCGCGCTGACCGACAGCGACGAAACCAATATGGTGGCGTGTCAGATTGCCTACACGCTGTTTCATACACCGACCAAGATCGCGCGGATTCGGGCGGCCGAGTACGTTAACCGTCAGTCACTGTTTGTCCCTGAGGCGCTCCCGGTGGACGTGTTGATCAGCCCCGAAGAGCTGGTCACACAACATGTGGAGGAGTTGCTGCACTATCCCGGCGCGCTGCAGGTGCTGGAGTTCGCTGATGGCCGTATCCGGCTTGTGGCGGCGCGCGCTCACCAGGGTGGCGCCCTGGTAGGCCATCCGCTGCGGGAACTCAACGATCACATTCCCAATGTCAAGACGCGCGTGGTCGCCATGTACCGGGGCGGCCGCAGCATCATTCCCGATGGCGACACGGTAGTGGCCGAGGGCGATGAGGTGTTTTTCCTGGCTTCGCGCAAGGATCTGCGGATTGTGCTCAGCGAGATGCGCAAGCTGGACGACCCGGTGCGCCGGGTGGTGATCGCGGGTGGCGGCAACATCGGGTTCCGTCTGGCCGGGGCGCTGGAGCAGACCAATCAGGTCAAGGTTATCGAGCGAGATCACGCCCGCGCGCGGGAAATATCCGAACGGCTCAATAAGGCCATCGTGCTGCATGGTGATGCTGCGGACGAGGAATTACTCCTGGAGGAGAATATTGACAGTGCCGACGTGTTCGTGGCCGTGACGAACGCGGAGGAAGCCAACATTCTGTCCGCCATGTTGGCCAAGCGGCTGGGTGCCCACAAGGTCATGGCTTTGATCAATAAGCCTTCCTATGCGGAACTGGTCGAGACGGGCACGATCGACATCGCCATCTCGCCCCAGCAGATTACTCTTGGCACTCTGCTGGCCCATGTGCGCCGCGGCGACGTGGTGAAAGTACATAGCCTGCGACGGGGCGCCGCCGAGGCCATAGAGGCCGTGGCCCATGGCGATGCCAGCGAGTCCAAGGTGGTGGGTCGCCCCATCGAGAGGGTGCCGTTGCCGCCGGGCACAACCATCAGCGCCATCGTACGGGGCGATAAGATCATGATGGCCCACCACGACACGGTGATCGAGGCTGACGATCATGTGATCTTGTTTATGGCCGACCGCCGTCAGATCGATGAAGTGGAAAGGCTGTTCCAGGTCGGTGTGACCTTCATCTAGAGGCCCGCGGCTGCCTTTATGAACCTCCCCGTTGTTCAGCGCATTCTCGGGTTGCTGCTGACCATGTTCAGCGTCACCATGCTGCCGCCGATTCTCGTTGCGCTGCTGTTTCGTGACGGGACCTGGGGGGCCTTTGGACTGGCCTTTTTGGCGGTCCTGGGACTGGGCGTGGTGATCTGGTGGCCGGTGCGAAAGACTCAGCGCGATCTGCGGCTGCGTGACGGCTTTCTGGTGGTCGCCCTGTTCTGGGTGGTACTCGGCACGGTGGGCGCCACACCGCTGCTGCTGGCCAGCGATCTTCAGCTGAGCGTGACGGACGCGGTGTTCGAGTCCATCTCCGGACTGACCACCACCGGGGCGACCGTTCTGACCGGACTGGATGGACTGCCCCGGTCGATCCTGTATTACCGCCAGCAGCTGCAGTGGTTTGGCGGTATGGGGATCATCGTGCTGGCTGTTGCCGTGCTGCCCATGCTTGGCGTTGGTGGAATGCAGCTATACCGAGCGGAGACACCCGGCCCGGTCAAAGACTCTAAGCTGACGCCGCGGATCACCGAGACCGCCAAGGCACTTTGGTACGTGTATCTGAGCATCACCGTAGCGTGCGGACTGGCGTACTGGGCCGCCGGTATGACGGTGTTTGACGCTATCTGCCACAGCTTCTCCACCGTGGCTATCGGCGGTTTCTCTACTCACGATGCGAGCATCGGCTATTTCAACAACACCACGATCGAAATGATTGCGGTGGTGTTCATGTTTATCGCCGGCATCAACTTCGCTCTGCATTTCCTGAGTTTTCGCAACCGCAGCCTCGGCAACTATCTGCAGGAGCCCGAATTTCGGGCCTACGTGGCCATCCTGTGCGGGCTGACGGTGATTGTGCTGCTGTATCTGTTCGCCACGGGCCATTACGATACGCTGCAGGAAACCTTTACCCGCGGACTGTTCCAGGTGGTTTCCATAGGCACCACTACGGGATTCACCACCGATCGCTTCGCCACCTGGCCTGGTGCCCTGCCGGTGATTCTGATTCTTTCCAGTTTCGTGGGCGGCTGCGCTGGCTCAACGGCGGGGGGGATGAAAGTGATCCGCTGGCTGTTGATGTACAAGCAGGGTATGCGTGAGGTCCAGCGGCTGATTCATCCCAGTGCCGAAATACCGGTCAAGCTCGGGTCCCGGGCCGTGCACTATCGGGTGGTAGACTCGGTGTGGGGTTTCTTCGCGGTCTATGTGGTGGTGTTCGGCGCCATCATGATCGTGCTGCTGTCCACCGGCCTGGATCAGGTTTCCGCCTTCGCCGCGGTAAGCGCGACACTGAACAATCTGGGGCCCGGGCTGGGCGAAGTCGCCACGGGTTTCGGCAGCGTCAGTGACGTGGGCAAGTGGCTGTCCATTTGTGCCATGCTGCTCGGCCGACTGGAGATCTTCACGCTCCTGGTGCTGGTGACGCCGGCGTTCTGGCAACGCTGAGGCTGTAATCATGCAGTCGCTTGTTGATGGCATAAACCGGTTCAGTGAAGGTACCGGCCGAGCTGTAGCCTGGCTGACGCTGATCATGGTCCTGGTGACTGTCCTGGTCGTGGTTTTGCGCTACCTGTTCGATGTGGGCTGGATCTGGATGCAGGAAAGCATCACCTGGATGCATGCTGCTGTGTTCATGCTGGGTGCCGCCTATACGCTGCGTCGCGATGAGCATGTCCGCGTGGATATTTTCTATCGCCAGATGTCGGCACGGCGCCGGGCGTTGGTCGGGATCGCGGGCACGGTCCTGTTTCTGCTGCCCGTGTGTGTTTTTATGGGTATGTCCAGCTGGGACTATGTGGCCAGCTCCTGGTTGGTCAACGAAGCGTCCCGGGAAGCGGGCGGCCTGCCCTATCCTCTCGTGCCCATCCTGAAATCGCTGATTCTGATCACTGCTGTTTTGGTGGGGCTGCAGGCCTGCGCTGACCTGCTGCGCGACCTGTTGATTGTGACCGGTCGCCGCCAGCCCGGCTCCGGCACCACGGTGCCGCCAGGCGAAGTACTTTAGCCATGGAATGGCTTGCTCTGGTCCTGTTTGGCGCGGTGATCGTGGTGCTGCTGGCCGGTTTTCCGGTGGCATTTACGCTTGGCGGCCTGTCCCTCGTGTTCGCGTTTGTTGGCGTGCTGCTGGGGCTGTTCGAACCCGCCTTCATGGGCACCATGCCGAACCGTATCTTCGGCATCATGAGCAACGAGACCCTGGTGGCAGTGCCGCTGTTCGTGTTCATGGGCGTGACCCTGGAGCGGGCCCAGATCGCCGAAGATCTGCTGGGCAATCTGAGCCAGCTGTTCGGCCAGTTGCGCGGTGGACTGGGCATCGCCGTCACGGTGGTGGGCATGCTGCTGGCGGCCAGCACCGGTATCGTGGGTGCCACGGTCGTTACCATGGGACTGTTGTCGCTGCCCACCATGCTTAAGCGGGGCTACGATCCGTCAGTCGCCACCGGCACTATTTGCGCTTCCGGCACCCTGGGCCAGATCATTCCACCGTCCATCATTCTCGTTTTGCTGGGCGACGTCCTGTCTTCTGCTTACAGCCAGGCCCAGATCAGTCAGGGAATTTTCTCTCCCCAGACGGTATCGGTTGGCGACCTGTTCGTCGGTGCGCTCATTCCCGGCCTGGGTCTGGTGCTGCTTTACGTGATCTATCTGCTGGCGCTGGCGGTGCTCAAGCCCGATCTCATGCCGGCTCATACCCCGGACGATGGCGCCGCCGTGCCCTCGTTGCCGGCACTGCTCGGCGCCTTGCTGCCACCCTTGATGCTCATTCTCGCCGTGCTGGGATCCATCATGGCGGGTCTTGCGACCCCGACCGAAGCCGCGGGCGTGGGCGCCATGGGCGCCCTGTTGCTTGCCTTGGGGCGTGGCCGTTTGAATCGGCAGCGGCTTGAAAACGTCATGCGCACCACGGTGCGGGTCAGCAGCATGGTGTTTCTGATCCTGATCGGCGCGTCGTTGTTCTCGCTGGTATTTCGCGGCTATGGCGGCGACGAGCTGGTGCAGCGCCTTTTGCTGGGTCTGCCAGGTGGGACCTTCGGCGCCGTGCTGGTGGTGATGCTGGTGATGTTCCTGTTGGGCTTCGTGCTCGATTTCATCGAGATTACGTTCGTGGTCGTGCCCATCGTGGCTCCGATTCTGCTGGCGCTGGGTCTTGACCCGGTATGGCTGGGCGTGATGATTGCCATCAATCTGCAGACGTCCTTTCTCACGCCACCTTTTGGTTTCGCGCTGTTCTATTTGCGCGGCGTCGCTCCTGACAGCGTAGCCACCCTGGAGATCTACCGCGGCGTCATGCCCTACGTGGCCATCCAGTTGCTGTCGTTGGTCATCCTGGCGCTGTGGCCCCAGCTGGCCACTTGGCTACCTCAGTTGGTTTACGGCTAGGACGGTCCGTCCCGGCCCTGGAGCAACGCCGCCTCGGAGATGCTCTGCCAGGGCGCTGAGATTGCCATAAAAGCTTTGTACGAGTTCCAGATCGCCCGGCTGGGCTCATCCTTAGCGGCCAGCTCCTCAATGACCTCCATGGTCAAACGCTTAAGCTCCCTTTGCACGGCGTCGGGGAAAGCGAGAATTTCGACGTCCGGATCCTGGGCGAGGGTAGCCAAGGACTGAGCGTTGCGGGCCATGAACTCCGCAGTGATCTCGTTGTTGGCGGCCGAGCAGGCGATGCGGACGATATTTTGCAGATCCTCCGGCAGGCCCTCCCAGGCGTCGCGGTTGATGATGCACTCGAGCGTGGGGCCGGGTTCCTGCCAGCCGGGGTAGTAATAATAGCGGGCCACCTGGTTCAGCCCGAACGCCAGGTCGTTGTAGGGTCCGATCCACTCGGTGGCATCGATGCTGCCAGTCTGCAGGGCGGTAAAGATCTCCGAGCCCGGCAAACTCACCGGCGTCCCGCCAGCCCGCTTCAGCACCTCGCCGCCGATCCCGGGGATGCGCATTTTCAGCCCCTTGAGATCTTCGATCACTTTGATCTGCCGGTTGAACCAGCCACCCATTTGCACGCCCGTGTTGCCGGCGGGCCAGGGCACCAGGTTGAAGGGCTCGTAAAGGTCCTGCCACTGCCGCAGACCATCGCCGAAATACAGCCAACCATTCATCTCGTGGGCGTTGAGACCGAATGGGAGCGTGGTAAAGAACTGAGCCGCCTCGGACTTGCCCTTCCAGTAGTAAGCTGCGCCGTGGCCGATGGCTGCCGTACCTCGAGACACTGCGTCAAACACCTCGAAAGCGGGAATCAGCTCGCCGGCGGCATATACCTTGATCTGGATTCTGCCTGCGCTCATCGCCTCGATATTGCGCGCCAGGGTCGCGGCACCCGTGCCGATGCCCGGGAAGTTCGGCGGCCAGGTGGTGACCATATTCCAGCGAAAACGCTGCTCGGGTCGGGTCGGGCCGTTGGCGCTCTCCTGGGGTGCGCAGGCCGCCAGGGCCCCGGCGGCGCCGACTCCGGTAACGAACTCCCTTCTCTTCATGGCTGACTACCCCCAGTTCTCAGGCTGGCGCTACTAATACCAGATAGTGCTCCGGCCGCCTATGGGGAGGTGCTTATCCCCACCCCGGGCGGGGCTGCCTGGCGCTGCCCCGGGGTGCGCCCGCCGGACGGGTATGCCTGGATTATGGCAAAGAAAGGCCATCCCGATTCCCG
>JBFFHS010000020.1:0-49125 GCA_041556855.1 Gammaproteobacteria bacterium | reverse complement strand
TGCTGGCGAACGTGCAGAGCCTGAACGCGCTGCGCCTGGCCGCAAACTGAACCTTAACGGATTGTCAGTGCTATCGTCGCGACCGCCGCCGGCAGGACCTGCCGGCGCCAGTTTGCTTGGCTAGCTGAGCCAAGCACCAACGAGCGGTCCGTCTGAGCCCATGCAGAGTACCACTCTCATTACGGTTCTCATCGGTCTGACCGCCCTGGCCTACCTGGTTGGGCGCCGTCGCAGTCTGCAAACGGTGGGCGGCGCGAAGGGTGCTTCCGCGCTGCACTCTCTGCCTGGGTATTACGGGGTCTACGTATCGTTGTGGTGCCTTTTGCCAGGGCTGCTGCTGTTCGCGGCCTGGATAGCCTTCGAGCCAACGATTATTCGCGACCAGGTTCTGGCGTCGCTGCCCGATGAATTGCAGACATTGCCGCAGGAGCGGCTCGGGCTGGTGTACAACGACATCCGCAATCTGGTGGAAGGCAATATCGTGGCGGGCGAGCCGTCTGCGGCGGTACGGTCAGCTGCAGAGCGCTACGCCGACTTGCAGCGCGGCAGTCGATGGGCAGGGGGCGTGGCGGTTCTGGCGCTGGCGGTCCTTGGCGGGTGGGCGGCCTGGCGGCGCGTCGGCCCTCGGTTCCGCGCGCGCAATCGCGTCGAGACGACGGTGCAACGCTTGCTGATTGTCGCGTCGACCGTGGCGATTTTTACAACCATCGGTATTTTCGCCTCGGTGCTGTTCGAAGCCCTGCGGTTCTTTCAATCGGTGTCGGTATGGGAGTTCCTGTTCGGTTTGAACTGGAGTCCCCAGACGGCAATCCGTGCTGATCAGGTGGGCTCCTCCGGCGCTTTCGGGGCGGTACCACTGTTTACCGGCACGCTCCTGATTTCAGGCCTCGCCATGGTCGTGGCCGTGCCGGTGGGGCTGATGTCAGCAATCTACCTTTCCGAATATGCGGGCGCTCGGGTGCGGGCCTTGGCTAAGCCGATGCTGGAGGTGCTGGCGGGTATTCCGACAGTGGTCTACGGCTATTTCGCCGCCCTAACCATCGGTCCGATGCTGCGCGGCTGGGGTCAAACGCTGGGCTTGAGCGTCTCCTCCGAAAGTGCGCTGGGAGCGGGATTGGTCATGGGTATCATGATTATCCCCTTTGTCTCATCGTTGTCCGACGATGTGATTAACGCCGTTCCCCAGTCGCTTCGGGATGGGGCTTACGGCTTGGGGGCCACTCCGTCGGAAACCATTCGCCAGGTGGTGTTGCCGGCCGCGCTGCCCGGCATCGTCGGCGGCGTGCTGCTGGCCGTGTCACGAGCGATCGGCGAGACCATGATCGTGGTGATGGCAGCAGGGCTCGCCGCGAACCTGACCGCCAATCCGCTCCAGGCCGTAACCACCGTCACCGTGCAGATCGTGACCTTGCTGGTGGGTGATCAGGAATTCGACAGTCCGAAGACCCTGGCGGCCTTTGCTCTTGGCCTGGTGTTGTTTGTGGTGACCCTCTGTCTCAACGTCGTGGCGCTGTATGTGGTGCGGCGCTATCGGGAAGAATATGAGTAGGGCAGGCAGCGATCAGGGAATCAAGGACCGGGTTCAACGCGGTTTACGGGCCCGCTATCGGCGCGAGAGGCGCTTCCGCGCGATGGGCCTGACAGCCGTCCTGATTGGCGCGGGTTTCCTGGCGTTCTTCTTCGCCACGCTGATTGCCGACGGCCACTCGGCGCTCCGCCAGACACATCTGCTGCTGGACGTCACCTTTGACGAAGCCGTGCTGGATCCCTCAGGCGAGCGCGACCCCGAAATGCTGGCCCAGGCTAACTTCAACGGTGTCGCCCGAGATGCGCTGCGCAGCTATTTTCCGGCTGTGACGGAGCGGCGTGCGCGACGGGCTTTGGGGCGGCTGCTTAGCGCCGGCGCCGCCTTTCAGCTACGCGAGATGGTGGCGGCCGATCCGCAAGTCATCGGCACCACCCAGTCCGTTTGGTTGTTGGCAGACGACGACGTGGACATGCTCATCAAGGGGCACTTCGATCGCACGGCCCCGGCGGGCGAGCGCCGCATCAGTGACCCTCAGCTGGCCTGGCTCGAGGCTCTGGAGGCGGGGGGGCGAGTGGGACTTAAGTTTAACACCCGGTTTTTCACCGCCGGCGACTCCCGTGACCCGGAGCTGTCCGGCATCTGGGGCGCGACCGTCGGCTCGTTTTTCATGCTGCTGGTCACGTTGGTGCTGTCATTCCCTCTCGGCGTGGCGACCGCGGTCTACCTGGAGGAATTCGCACCGCGGAATCGCTGGGTTGACCTGATCGAGGTCAATATCAACAACCTGGCGGCCGTACCCTCCATCGTATTCGGCTTGCTGGGTCTGGCTCTGTTTATCAATCTGTTCGGTTTGCCGCGCTCGGCACCGCTGGTGGGTGGCCTCGTGCTCACGCTCATGACCCTGCCCGTCATTATCATCGCCGCGCGGGCGGCGCTGACCTCAGTCCCGCCCTCCATTCGGGAGGCAGCAATGAGCGTGGGCGCTTCCCGGATGCAGGTCGTCGTGCACCACGTTGTACCCCTGGCTCTCCCCGGAATGCTGACCGGCGCCATCATCGGGATGGCCCGCGCCCTGGGGGAATCGGCGCCGCTGCTGATGATCGGTATGGTGGCCTTCATCGTCGATATTCCCGGTGATCCACTGGATCCGGCCACGGCGCTGCCGGTGCAGGTCTATCTCTGGGCGGATAGCCCTGAGCGAGCTTTCGTTGAGCGGACTTCGGCGGCCATCCTGGTGTTGCTGGCGTTCCTGTTGGTCATGAATGCCCTGGCCATCGTGTTGCGCAAGCGTTTCGAGCGTCGCTGGTAGACGCGTCGCCTGGGAACTTGGAGTAGACTTGTGATTGCGCCCCCGAAACAGGTCAAAAGACGCGTGGCGACGCCGGCCGAATCTCCCATCCATCAAGTCCCGCCAGACATGGCAGCGGTGGCCAGCGATTTTAAAACCGTGGGGGACATCACGGCAGCCAACCCGTCCATCCGCACGCGCAACGTCAACGTGTATTACGGCACTAACCACGCCATCAAGAACCTGAATCTGGACCTGGGCGTTAACGAAGTCACGGCTTTGATCGGCCCGTCAGGCTGCGGTAAATCCACCTTCATACGTTGCTTGAATCGGATGAACGACACGATCGACGCCGCTCGGGTGAGCGGTACGATTACCCTTGATGGCGAAGATATCTACGACCGCAGCATGGATGTTGTGATGCTGCGTGCGCGGGTTGGCATGGTGTTCCAGAAGCCCAACCCCTTCCCCAAGTCTATCTACGATAACGTTGCCTATGGGCCCCGCATTCACGGGCTGGCGCGGGATCGCGCTGAGCTGGACCGAATTGTTCAGGACAGCCTGGAGCGGGCCGGGTTGTGGTCCGAGGTCAAGGATCGGCTGGAGGAGCCTGGCACAGGTCTTTCCGGAGGTCAGCAGCAGCGTCTCTGCATCGCCCGAACCATCGCGGTGAACCCTGAAGTGATCCTCATGGACGAGCCCTGCTCAGCCCTGGATCCGATCGCAACGGCGCGCATCGAGGATCTTATTGACGAGCTGCGCGAAAAATACACAATTGCTATCGTGACCCACTCCATGCAGCAGGCCGCGCGGGTCTCACAACGGACGGCCTATTTCCACCTTGGACACCTCGTGGAGGTGGGGTCGACCGACAAAATCTTCACCAACCCAAGCCACAAGCTTACTGAAGACTATATTACGGGCCGTTTCGGCTGACGTCGCTTCCCACCGAAGTGGCATGCATGCTGGTGGTCCGGTGCTATAGTCCGCACTGCTTTTAAACGGGGGAACAACAGTCGTGGGCAACTACATCAGCAGGATCTTTGCTGACTCGCCGGTGAACGCGATTCAGGAGCACTGCGACCGCTGCTACAAGGCAACTCGCGAGCTGGTGGAACTTTTTAATCAGCTGTTCGCGGGCAACTGGGACGCCGTTGATGCATCCCGGGAGCGCATCGTGCGCTTGGAAAATGAGGCGGACGATCTGAAACGAGAGGTCCGCAGTCAACTGCCCCACGGTTTGTTCATGCCCATAGCGCGCCAGGATCTAATGGAACTGGTTCTGCTGCAGGACAAGATCGCAAATCTGGCTCGGGATATTTCGGGACTGGTGGCCGGTCGGAAAATGGTCGTGCCCCAGTCCATCCAGAGCCCATTGGCGGCCTTTATCCTGCGCAACGTGGATGCCGCCAAGAAGGCCCGCAAGACCATCCGCGAACTCGATGAGCTTTACGAAACCCGCTTCAAGGGTAGCGAAGCGGACCTGGTGAGCTCCCTCATTGATGAGTTGGACCAAATCGAGAACGAGACTGACGAGATGCAGATCCAGATCCGCGCGCTGCTGCAGCCGCTGGAAGCAGAGTTGCCGGCCGTAGACGTGGTGTTTCTCTACCGGGTGATCGAGATGATCGGCGGTATCGGCGACCGCTCGGAGGCGGTGGGCCGTCGTCTGGAAACCCTGCTGGTTCGCTAGCTGATGGACTCCGGCATGATTTTTTTGGTGCTGGCCGGTGTTTTTGGCCTGTTCATGGCCTGGGGCATCGGCGCCAACGACGTGGCCAATGCGATGGCGACGTCAGTAGGCTCGCGCGCCCTTACCGTGAAGCAGGCTCTGCTGGTTGCGGCCATCTTCGAATTTACCGGGGCCGTGCTGGCGGGCGGCGAGGTGACCTCCACCATCCGTAAAGGCATGGTAGATCCGCAGAGCCTGGCCGGGCAGCCGGAACTACTCGTGTACGGCATGCTTGCTGCCCTGCTCGCTGCTGCGACGTGGCTGCTGGTAGCCTCCAGCAGAGGCTGGCCGGTATCTACGACTCATTCCATCGTGGGTGCCATCGTGGGCTTCGCCGCGGTGGGCATCAGCGTGGACGCTGTGGAATGGGGCAAGGTGGGTACCATCGTGATCAGCTGGGTGGCATCGCCGTTCACCGCGGGGCTGATTGCGTTTCTGATCTACAACTCGATTCAGTGGCTGATTCTTTCGAAGCCGGATCCGCTGGCGCGCGCCCAGCGCTACGTGCCCTTTTATATTTTCTTTGCCGTGCTGGTCATTGCTCTGGTCACTTTGGTGAAAGGGCTGAAGCACGTCGGCCTTGATATCCCCATCGAGCAGGGCATCCTTTTTGCCGCGGTTACGGGGGCTGTGGTGAGCGCCATCGGTAAACTGGCGATCGGACGCATCAAGATCGACAAGAAGGCCGATAAGCAATTTCACTACGCTACCGTCGAGCGTGTGTTCGGTGTGCTGATGGTAGTGACGGCCTGCGCCATGGCCTTTGCCCACGGGTCCAACGACGTGGCCAATGCAATCGGACCGGTTGCCGCGGTTCTCAGCGTGGTGAGCTCTGGCGAAGTTGCGCAGACTGCCGGGGTGCCCCTGTGGGTGCTGGTGCTGGGTGCGTGCGGCATCGTGATTGGGCTCGCGACCTACGGCAAGCGCGTCATGGCCACGGTCGGGACTAAGATCACGGCCCTGACACCGAGTCGTGGTCTGGCTGCCGAGTTGGCGGCTGCCACAACAATCGTGGTGGCGTCGGGTACCGGAATGCCCGTGTCGACAACGCACACCCTGGTGGGGGCGGTGCTCGGTGTGGGTATGGCCCGCGGCATCGCTGCTATCGACCTGCGGGTGGTTGGGCAGATCCTACTGTCCTGGGTTGTCACACTGCCGGCCGGCGCCATTCTCGCGATCGTGTTCTTCTGGATCTTGCGGGCGGTTTTCGGCTAGCTATTCGGTCGGTCGCAACAATTCGTTCAGGCTGGTTTTGGCGCGGGTCTGGGCGTCAACCCGTTTGACAATCACGGCGCAGTAGAGACTGTGGCTGCCGTCCCGGGCGGGGAGACTGCCCGGTACGACCACCGAGCCCGCCGGAACGCGCCCAAAGCTGATGTCGCCGCTGGCCCGATCGTAGATTCGGGTGCTCTGGCCCAGGAAAACGCCCATGGAGATCACCGAGCCTCGTTCCACGATGACGCCTTCCACCACCTCGGAACGGGCGCCGATAAAGCAATCGTCTTCGATGATCGTGGGCGCTGCCTGCAGCGGCTCCAGCACGCCGCCGATGCCAGCGCCGCCGGACAGATGCACGTTCTTGCCAATCTGGGCGCAGCTGCCGACGGTGGCCCAGGTGTCCACCAGCGTGCCGCTGTCCACATAGGCGCCGATGTTGACGTAGCTGGGCATCAGCACCACGTTGCCGGCCACGTAGGCGCCGCGCCGCACCAGCGCATCGGGGACCACTCGGGTGCCCGAATCTCGAAACGCCTGCTCCGAATAATCGGCATATTTCAGGGGGACCTTGTCGAAGAAGCGGCTGTGGCGGCCTTCCATGAGTTGGTTGTCATGCACCCGGAAGGACAGCAGCACCGCCTTCTTCAACCATTCGTTGACCTGCCAGCCGGCCGCCGTGGGCTCGGCCACGCGCGCTTGGCCTGCATCCAGCAGGCCGATGGCCTCGTCAATAGCGGCAGCGACGCCGCCATCCGTCCGACCGGGCGCCAGCTCACTGCGCGCCTCCCACGCCTCGTTGATGGTCTCTTCAAGGTTTGCCACGCGTCTGTCTCCATCCCGTTGCTGTCACGAATTCGGCGATTCGGTCGGCCGCCGCCCGGCATTGATCCAGGGGCGCCACCAGAGATATTCGCACACGACCAGCCCCCGGGTCGCCACCAGGCGTTGGCCGCGACAGGTAACTGCCGGGCAATACGCTCACACCGGTCGCCTGAAATAAATCCCGCGTGAAGGCCTCGTCGGCCCCGACCGCGAGCCACAGATAGAAAGTCGCGGGCGGCTGCTCTACGGGCAGCACCGGGGTCAGTCGCGGCACCACCGCGGCGAATTTTTCTCGATAGGCCGCCCGGTTTGCTATGACATGAGCTTCATCGCCCCAGGCCACGGCGCTGGCCACCTGGGTGGCATTGGGTACGGCACAGCCGTGATAGCTGCGGTAGGCGAGATAGTCCTTGAGGAGATCGGGATCCCCGGCTACGAATCCACTGCGCAAGCCAGGCAAATTGGAGCGTTTACTCAAGCTGTGAAAGACCACGCAGCGCTGGTAATTGTCCCGGCCCAGGTTGCGGCAGACCTGGAGCAGGCCCGGCGGCGGCTGATCCTCATCCAGATAGAGTTCCGCGTAACATTCGTCCCCGGCCACGACAAAGTCATAACGATCGGCCAGCTCCATGACGCGGGCCAGGTAAGACTCATCCAGCACCACCCCGGTGGGGTTGTTGGGCGAGCACAGGTAGAGCAGCTGGCAGCGGTTCCACGCGGCCGGGGCGATGCTGTCCAGGTCACCGCAATAGCCGCTGTCGGGAGTCAGACTCAGATAGACGGGCTCGGCGCCTGCCAGCAGGGCAGCGCCCTCATAGATCTGATAGCAGGGATTGGGGAGTACCACCGTCGGGTCGGTGCCGGGATCGATGACCGCCTGGGCAAAGGAGAACAGGGCCTCGCGAGTGCCGTTGACTGGAATGACCATAGTCTCCGGGTCGATGTGGGTCAGGCCATAGCGCCGCTGCAGCCAGCCGGCTGCGGCTTCGCGCAGCGCTGGCAGGCCCAGGACCAGCGGGTAGTTGCCGAGATGGTCGGGGATCGCCTCCAGCAGGGCAGCGATGACGAACTCGGGAGGATCGTGCTTCGGTTCGCCGATGTGCAGCGGTATGGGAGCGGCCGGCGACGAGACCCCCGCCAGCAATGTGCGTAAGCGCTCAAAGGGGTAGGGCTTGAGGCGCGCCAGATGGGAGTTCATGACCGGGCCGAGTCATCCAGTGCTATCAGCAGGGCCCGCCGCAGCGCATCCTGCTGGTCGGTGGGCAGCGGCTCGCCGGCGTGGGTGGTAATGAAAAATACGTCTTCCGCCCGTTCGCCAACCGTCATGATCTTTGCGTTTTGCAGCTCCACCTCCTGAGCGCGCAGCACCTGGCCTACCCGGGACAGCAGACCGGGCTGGTCGCCGGCCACCAGTTCCAGCACCGTGCGGCTGTTGGGCGCGTCTTGGCTGAAACCGATCCGCACAGGGGTGGAAAACATGCGGACCTGGCGAGGCGCTCGGCGCGTTACCGCAGGGGCGCTTTCTTCCGAACCCGTTAGTGCCTTCAGCAGCCGCCCCTGCAGCTCGGCGATGCGGCGTGGATCGCTGACCGGATAACCGTCCGAATCTAACACGGTATACGTGTCCAGGCTGTGACCCTCGGCGGTGGGCACGATGCGCGCGTCCAGAATATTCAGGCCCATCTGATCCAGAACGGCAGTCGTGCGGCTGAAGGAATGGATGCGGAACGGCGCGTAGACCAGGATAGCCGTACCCCCCAGGGTGTCGCTGTCCCTCAGATCCACCAGTAGATCGTCGCTACCCTGTTCCCGGACCAGGGCTTCCGTATGCCAGGCGATCTCGCCGGGTTTGTAGCGCACGAAGTATTCGCTGGTGAAACGCTGCCAGATGGGCGTGATCTGGGGATCCTCGATGCCCACGCCGTGCAGTAGGGCCCGGGCCTGGGTCTGGGTGTCCGCCACCAACTCCTCCAGGTCGATGGGGTGCTCCAGGCCGCGCCGCAGGGCGCTTTTGGTCAGCCGGTACAGGTCTTGAAACAGCGTCGCCTTCCACGAGTTCCACAAATTCGGGTTGGTGCCCCGCACGTCCGAGACCGTGAGCACGTAAAGATAGTCCAGGTGCACCTGGTCGCCCACGACCCGGCCGAACTCGCTGATGACGTCCGGGTCATTGATGTCTTTTTTCTGCGCAGTTATTGAGAGCAGCAGGTGGTGGCGGACCAGCCAGGCCACCAGGCGCGCATCGTAGCGGCTCATGCCGTGTTCCAGGCAGAAGGCTTCTGCATCCACGGCACCAAGCTCGGAGTGATCGCCACCGCGGCCTTTGGCAATGTCGTGAAACAAGCCGGCCAGGTAGGCAACCTGGGGATTGGGCAGATTCTGCATGATCCGGCTGGCCTCTGGGAGTTCGTGGTCAAACCGGGGGAGTGACAGGCGGCGGAGGTTCTCGACCACGAACAGGGTGTGGGCATCCACGGTATAGGCGTGGAACAGGTCGTACTGCATGCGGCCGACAATGCGGCCAAAGGCGGGGATGTAAAGGCCCAGTATCCCGTAGGTGTTCATTCGCTTCAGCGTGCGGGTGACGCCCTGGGGGGCGTTGAGAATCTCCAGAAACAGTCGGTGATTGCGAGGGCTCTGCCGGAATTCCTCGTCGATCAAATGCCGATGCTGGCGCACCAGGCCGATGGTATGGGCGTTCACACCACGCAGATCCAGGTTCTGTTCCAGCAGCAGGAAAAGCTCCAGCAAAGCGGAAGGATCGCGTTGGAAGACCTCCTCGTCGACAACTTCCAGGTAGCCGTTGCGGGATTGAAAGCGGGCGTTCAGGGTCGTCACTGGCGCGTCTGGGTCGAGCAGCATGGCCGCCTCGAAGAGTTGCACCAGCATCTCATTGAGCCGGCTGAGCTCCATGACCGTTCGATAGTAGCGCTGCATGAGCTGCTCGACGGCAAGGGTATAGCGGGCATCCTCGTAGCCGAGCAGCTCCGCGAGCCGCACCTGGAGATCGAACAGCAGCCGGTCCTCCCGGCGACCGGTCAGAACGTGCAGGCCGAACCGCACCCGCCACAGGAAGGCCCGGCCCGCCTTGATGATGTCGAGCTGGCCATGGGTGAGAAAGCCGTGGTCCACCAGATCTGAGAGGTGCCCCGTGCCCAGGTAGCGCAAGGCCAGCCAGCCAATCATCTGGATATCCCGGAGACCTCCGGGGCTGCCCTTGACATTGGGTTCCAGGTTGTATGCGGTGTCATGGTAGCGGTGGTGGCGCAGAATCTGCTCGTCGACCTTGGCCCGAAAGAAGTCTGCCGGAGGCCACATTCGTTCGGTGTTCAACAACGCCGCCAGTTCGTCGCAGGGCGCCTGGGGGCCCGCAAGGAGGCGGGATTCCAGCAGGGTGGTCAGGACCGTGACGTCATCGCGCGCCTCCCGGTCGCAGTCCTCTAAGGTGCGCACGCTATGACCCACCTCCAGACCGATGTCCCAGAGGAAAGTGATGAACGCGGCCATGGCTGCTTCCGCCTCCGGGTCCCGAGCGTCCGGCAGCAGGACCATGAGGTCGATGTCAGAGTGAGGATGAAGCTCGCCCCGTCCGTAGCCGCCCACGGCCAGCAGGGCTGCCTGGTCGGCGTGATCGGCCGCGTGGTGCCGCCAGGCGGCCCTGATGACCTGATCGATCAGCGCTGCCCGCTGCCGCACGAGCGTTTCGATGGGCTGGTTGGCGCGAAAGGCGGCGGTTAAGTCCGCGGCGCCCTGTTGCAGCGCAGTGCGGCACGCCGTCAGCGCGTCAGCGCCCAGCTCAAGCGGCTCCAGTTCGGCGCTCGCGCTGCCGCTACGCGCCATTGGGGTTGGGCGGGGCGCCCGGTGAGGTGGTCAGTACCTCGTAACCAGCGGCGGTTACCAGCACCGTGTGTTCCCACTGGGCGGAGAGAGCGTGATCCTTGGTGACCACGGTCCAGCCATCTTTAAGCAGTTTCACGTGGCGCTTGCCTGCATTCACCATCGGCTCAACCGTAAAGGTCATGCCTTCCTGCAGGACCAGCCCGGTCCCCGGCCGGCCGTAATGCAGTACCTGAGGGTCCTCGTGGAAAATCCGGCCAATGCCGTGACCGCAGTACTCCCGGACGATGGAAAAGCGCTGGGCTTCCACGTGGCTCTGAATGGCTGCGCCAATATCGCCGAGCTGGGCCCCGGGTCGGACCTGCTGGATGCCCAGCCACATGCCTTCAAACGCGGCCTTGCTGAGGCGCTCGGCGATCACCGGCGGTTTACCGACGAAGAACATCCGGCTGGTGTCTCCGTGGAAACCGTCCTTGATGACGGTAATGTCGATATTCAAGATATCGCCGTCCTTGAGGCGCCGGCTGCCGGGAATTCCATGGCACACGACGTGGTTCACGGAGGTACAGATGGACTTGGGGAACCCCCGGTAATTGAGCGGGGCGGGGATACAGTCCAATTCCTCCACGATATAGCGGTGGCAGATGGCGTCCAGGTGCTCCGTGGTCACCCCGTTGCGCACGTGCTCGCCAATCATGTCCAGCACCTGCGAGGCCAGCTGCCCGGCTTGGCGCATCTTGTCCTGCTCGTCGGGGTCCTTGATGGTCACATGCATGGGCAGGCCGTTTGTTATCGGGGGCTTCGCGGCCGGGCGGGGCCGGGCCGGAAGAGGTCGCTGAGGGGTTCGCACAATTGTTGCCGCAAACCCTTTATGGTATAAAGCGCGCGCCTTTCAGGCAATTAACTACACACGCGCATCGACACGCTCAGCCGGGTGCCCTGGTGGTCGCTGATCGGGATGTGCGGAGGCTGAACCCAGACTAAGGAGCAATCATGGCCGAGGTATCCATGCGGCGGATGCTGGAGGCGGGCGTTCATTTCGGACATCAGACCCGCTTCTGGAACCCGAAGATGGCCCCCTTCATCTTCGGTGAACGAAACAAGATCCACATCATCAACCTGGAACAGACGGTGCCTTTGTTTGAGGAGGCAGCCAAGTTTATCCGCAAGACCGTGTCGGAAGGCGGTACCGTGCTGTTTGTGGGTTCCAAGCGGGCAGCCCGGGACGCGATCAAGACCGAGGCTGAGCGCGCGGGTATGCCCTATGTGAGCTATCGCTGGCTGGGCGGTACCCTCACCAATTTCAAGACTATTCGTCAGTCCATCAAAAGGTTGCGGGAACTGGAGGAGCTGACCGGCAGCGAAGGTGCGGAGGCCCTGACCAAGAAAGAGGTGCTCGGGCTGAAACGCGAAATGGACAAACTGGAGCGCAGCCTGGGCGGTATCAAGGAGATGCCGGCGCTTCCCGACGCGCTGTTTGTGGTGGACGTGAGTCACGAGGAGATTGCGGTCAAAGAGGCTGCAAAGCTGGGCATTCCCGTGGTGGCGATCGTCGACACGAACTCCTCCACAGATAATGTGGACTATTTGATTCCCGGGAACGACGATGCCATGCGCGCCATCCAGCTCTATGCCAACGCCATCGCTGAAGCGGTATTGGACGGCAAAGCCCTGATCCCTGAAGTGCCCGTCGGCGACGATGAGTTTGTTGAGTTGGATGAGGAGGGCAAGCCTAAGGTTGGGGCCAAACGAAAGGGCAAGGGCGCCGGGCGTAAGAAGGCCGCCAAGACCGCCAGCGTGAAGGTGAAGGGCAGAGCCGCTGCCAGAAAGGTGAAACCGACCGAGCCCGCTGACGCGGAATCGGTGGAAGCCGCGCCGGAGGCGGACGTCCAGGGCGATGCTACGGCCGAGGCGGCCGGCGACGCCGGAGCCCCCGCCCCCGCTGCAGATGTGGCTGGCGAAGCGGAGAAGGTCGCCGATTAGCAAGCTCTAACACGGGATTAATGCCATGAGCGTAAGCGCAAAGCTGGTCAAGGAACTGCGGGAGCGGACCGGGGCCGGCATGATGGAATGCAAGAAGGCCCTGGTGGAAACGGATGGCGATTTGGACGCTGCTGCTGATCTGCTGCGCAAGTCCGGTCAGGCCAAGGCCGACAAGAAGGCCGGCCGGGTAGCCGCCGAAGGCCGGGTCGTCGTGAGCAACGATGGGTCCAGGTACGTGATCGTGGAGGTCAACTCGGAGACTGACTTCGTCGCCAAGGACGACAACTTTGCGGAGTTTGCTCAGCAGGTTGCAGCCATTGCGCTGAGCGGCGGCGCCACCGATCTGGCTGGGTTGCTGGCCAGTGATGCCGGTAGCGGCAGCCTTGATGAAGCGCGCACGGCCCTGGTCGCTAAAGTCGGTGAGAACATCGGCGTGCGCCGGTTCGAAGTGCTCCAGACCCAGGGTCCGGTCGGTGAATATGTCCACGGCGGCCGGATCGGTGTGGTGGTTGAACTTGACGGTGGTGATGAAACCTTAGCTCGGGATATCGCTATGCATGTGGCGGCAAGCAATCCCAGTTTTGTCGCCGCCGCCGATGTGCCCGCTGAGGTGCTGGAGAAGGAAAGAGAAATTCTCAGCGCCCAGGCCGAGCAGGAGGGCAAGCCGGCGAACATTGTGGAGAAGATGGTGGAAGGCCGGCTGCGAAAATACCTCGCGGAGATCACCCTTTTGGGCCAGCCCTTCGTGAAGGATCCGGACGTGACCGTGGCACAGTTGATAAAAAACGCGGGTGCCAGCGTGGTCCGATTTGTGCGATATGAGGTGGGCGAGGGCATTGAAAAGAAGGTGGATAACTTCGTTGAGGAAGTCATGGCCCAGGTGTCCCAGAGCCGGTAGGCGGAGCAGGACCCATGGCGCCCGAATCGCCGGCCTATAAACGTATCCTGCTCAAGCTGAGCGGCGAGGCGCTGCTGGGTCAGCAGGACTACGGCGTCGATCCGACGGTCATCAAGCGAATCGCCGAGGAAGTGCACCAGGTCACCCGGATGGGTGTTCAGGTGGGGTTGGTGATCGGCGGCGGCAATATCTTTCGCGGTGCCGGGCTGGCAGAGGCGGGCATGGACCGGGTCACAGGAGACCATATGGGCATGCTGGCCACGGTCATTAATGCCCTGGCGATGCAGGACGCTCTGGAGAGCGAGGGCGTGTTTGCTCGAGTGATGTCGGCGCTTACCATCCACGAAGTCTGCGAGGACTACATCCGCCGACGCGCCATACGTCATCTGGAGAAGGGGCGCGTGGTGATTTTTGCCGCCGGTACCGGCAACCCGTTTTTCACCACCGACACAGCGGCCAGTCTGCGCGCCATCGAAATTGGTGCCGATGTGCTGCTCAAGGCTACCAAGGTTGATGGGGTCTACTCCGCGGATCCGCTGAAGGACCCGGATGCCCGTCGCTTTGACGCCCTTTCCTTCGAGCGCGTGTTGGTCGACAACCTTAAGGTGATGGACGCCACGGCTATCGTCATGTGTCGGGAAAACAACCTTCCGCTGCGCGTTTTTAATTTGAACGATCCGGGCGCGCTGATCCGCTTGGTACGCGGCGAAGCGGTCGGCACCGCCGTGGCGAACCCGGCGCTTGAAACGGGGACCCAATCATGATCGAAGATATCAAGACAAGCGCTGCGAGCCGCATGCAGAAGAGTGTGGACGCGGTGCAGAACGAAATGAAGAAGCTGCGCACCGGTCGCGCCCACACCAGTCTTTTAGAGCATGTCACGGTGGAGTACTACGGCAGTCAGGTGCCGATCAACCAGGTCGCCAACGTCAGCGTGGAAGATGCTCGTACGCTGGCCGTCACGCCGTGGGAGAAGGCCATGGTGGCCGTGGTCGAGAAGGCGATTCTGACATCGGATTTGGGTTTGACGCCCGCCAGCGCCGGCACCGTGATACGGGTACCGCTGCCACCCATGACCGAGGAACGCCGCAGGGACATGACCCGTGTGGTGCGCCACGAGGCAGAACAGGGTCGGGTGGCGGTACGCAACATTCGACGCGACGCCCTGCACGATCTGAAAGAACTGGTCAAGGAAAAGATGATCACCGAAGACGATGAGCGGCGCGGCCACGATGAGATCCAGAAGCTCACCGATCACTATGTTGCCGAGATCGACAAGGTCCTCGAGGCCAAAGAAGCCGATCTCATGGAAATCTGAACGGCTGTGGCGGACCGCACCGGCAACAAGCAGCAGGTGGTGGACGTGCCCCGCCATCTTGCCGTCATCATGGATGGCAACGGGCGCTGGGCGCGCAAGCGCGGCCTGCCACGACAGGCCGGGCATCGCGCCGGGATCAAGCCCGTGCGAGCTTTGGTCGAGGCCTGTGCCAAACAAGGCGTGCAGGTGCTCACCCTGTTTGCTTTCTCCAGTGAAAACTGGCGACGCCCGGTGGAGGAAGTCAGCACACTGATGGGGCTGTTCGTTGAGGCGCTGCAGCGGGAAGTGGCGGAGTTGCACAGCAACAACGTGCGGCTGCGTTTCGCCGGGGACATTGGCAGTCTGCAGCAGGTGCTGCAGGACAGCATTGCCAGCGCGGAGTCCCTCACCGCGGACAACGATGGTCTGACTCTGGTGATCGCAGTCGCCTACGGCGGCCGCTGGGACCTGGCTCAAGCCGCCCGCCGCCTGGCCGAGGATGCGCTTGCCGGCGATCTGGATCCCGCTGAAATCGACGAGGCCGCTGTCGCGGCGCGCCGCGCTCTGGCCGGCCTACCGGATGTGGATTTATTGATCCGCACGGGCGGCGAGCGGCGCGTGAGCAACTTTCTGCTCTGGGATATCGCCTATGCGGAGCTGTACTTCACGGATCAGCTCTGGCCGGATTTCGGCGCGGCGGATTTTGACGCTGCTTTGGAATTCTTCGCTGGTCGGGAACGACGCTTCGGGCGTGTCGCCGACCAGGCAGGCAGCTCCTAGTGCTTCGCCAGCGCGTGGTGACCGCCCTGATCCTGGGCACCATCGCCCTGGTCACCATCTTTGCGCTACCGACCTGGGCTATGGCCGGAGTGCTGGCGGCCGTGTTGTTGGTGGGTGCCTGGGAATGGGGCGGCTTCGCCCAATGGTCGGGCGGCGCCCGGCTGGTTTATGCAGGCGCCATCGCCTTGTGCATGCTGATGATATGGCCACTGAGCCAAAGCGCCGCTGCCGTAACCTGGGTGTTGACCGTGGCTGCGGTCTGGTGGGTCGCCGCGCTGCTGTGGCTGTTTCGTTTTCCCACGCCTATTGCAACCTGGTTAATTCTGGTTGGTGGCCTGTGCGTGATCCTGCCGACGTGGTTGGCGCTTACATACCTGCACGGCTACCAGCCCATGGGCCGCTTCCTGGTGTTCCTGATCATGGCTGCCGTCTGGGCGGCCGACGCGGGCGCCTATTTTGTGGGTGGTCGTTTCGGGCGGGTGAAACTGGCGCCCCAGGTGAGTCCGGGCAAGACCTGGGAAGGCGTTATCGGCGGTGTCCTGTCGGCCGGTATCGCCGTGATCGCCCTCTGTGTGCTTGTGAAATACGCGTCCTGGCACGTTGTGCTGCCGATGGTGATGGCGGCAGTGCTGGCCTCGGTGGTGGGCGATCTGACAGTCAGCATGTTCAAGCGCAACGCGGGGCTTAAGGACTCCGGGCAGATTTTTCCCGGCCACGGCGGGGTGATGGATCGGCTTGATAGCGTGTCGGCGGCGGCCCCGGTGTTCGTGCTGGGTTTGGCGTTGACCCAGGCAGGCCATTGAAGCGGGTGGCGACGAAACTATCCGCACGCCGCCGAGTCATTAGAGGTAGGGCGGGCTATCCCATTGGGGGTAAAATGCCCGACATCGCGGTAAAATTCATGCAAAACATTGTGTTAGAGCCTATTTGTGGGTGAAATTCTCTTCTCGGTAGCGTCCTTTATCGTGGCGATCGGCCTGCTGATCGCGATTCACGAGTTCGGGCATTTCTGGGTGGCGCGCCGCCTGGGATTCAAGGTGCTGCGCTTCTCCATCGGCTTCGGCAAGCCGCTGTTGCGCTGGCGGGGCGGCGCTCCGGATTTCACCCAGTATTGGCTGGCCAGCGTGCCTCTAGGTGGGTACGTGAAGATGCTCGACGAACGGGAAGGCCCGGTGCCCCTTGACGAGCAGCGCCGCGCCTTCAATCGGCGGCCCGTGCCGCACCGCATTGCGGTGCTCGCGGCCGGGCCTGTTTTCAATTTCCTGTTCGCCATCGCCGCCTACTGGGCCATGTTTGTCGTCGGCGTGCCGGGACTTAAGCCGATTGTCGGTTCCGTTACGGACCAGTCGGCGGCTCAACAGGCAGGCTTGCGGCCGCAGGATGAGATCGTAGCCGTCGGCGCGCGGGAGACCCAAACCTGGGAGGGAGCCATCCTCGCTATTCTCGACGAGCTGCTGGCAGACGGGGAAATCGACATGACCGTGAAGAGCCAGGAGGGGGATATCCGCCGCCTGCGCTTGGACGTGCGTGGCAGGGAAGCTGAGCTGACCGAACCGGACGCCCTGTTTGTCGGCCTGGGTTTGACCCCCTTTACACCGGTCCTGCCGCCCGTCCTAGGCGACTTGACGGCTGGTGCGCCCGCCGCGCGGGCGGATCTCCGGGAAGGTGACCGCATTCTGTCAGCAGACGGTGACCCCATCACCAGTTGGTCCGATCTGGTCGCCTTTGTGCGCGCCCGGCCCAATCAGACCGTGGTGCTGGACGTTGCTCGGGCTGGTGAGAGACTCGCGGTGGAACTCACCGTGGGCGCCGCGCGCGAGGACGGCATGACCGTTGGCCGAATCGGTGCGGGTGTGGACACCGAGTACGCGCAGGATCTGGCGCGAAGTTTGAGCGCCGAGCAGCGCTATGGGGTATTGGTCGCGCTGCAACGTGGCGCAGCCAAGACCTGGGACATGTCGACCCTGACGCTGCGCATGCTGGGCCGCATGGTCACCGGTGATGTCTCGGTGAAGAATCTCAGTGGTCCAATAAGGATTGCCGAGTATGCAGGCAACAGTGCCGCTGCGGGCGTGAGCGCTTTCTTCCAGTTTCTCGCCATCGTCAGCATTAGTCTGGGCATTCTGAATCTCATGCCGGTACCGTTGTTGGATGGCGGGCAGATCGTTTATCAACTGGTTGAATGGGTGAAGGGCTCGCCGCTGTCTGAGCGCGCGATGCTGATGGGGCAGCAGGTGGGTATCGCCGTGTTGCTGTTGATCATGAGTCTGGCCTTTTACAACGATCTGGCCAGCCTGTTCTGACAAACGAGCGCAGTAAGTCGCATGACATTTATCCGCCCTCTCGCTGTTGCTGTTGCCCTGCTCCTGGCGGCGCCCGCCTGGGCTGCGTTTGATCCTTTCATCGTGCGGGATTTTCGCGTGGTGGGGTTGCAGCGCATCTCGGACGGCACGGTTTACAACTACTTGCCCATCAACGTCGGCGACCGGGTTACTGAGCAGCGCGTCCGCGAGGCTATTCGGGCGATCTACGACACCGGGTTTTTCCGTGACGTGGAGTTTCGTCGCCAGGGCGATACGCTGGTCGTTGTCGTTTTGGAGCGACCCTCGATTGCTGAGTTTTCCCTGGAGGGAAACAAGGACATCAAGACCGAGGACCTGACCGAGTCCCTGCGCGGCGTGGGCCTGGCAACCGGGCGAACGTTCGACCGGTCAGTTCTGGAGGAAGTCACCCAGTTCCTGACCGAGCAATATTTCAGCCGAGGCAAATACGGCGTTATCGTGGACAGCCAGGTGGAGGATCTGCCCAACAATCAGGTCAAGGTCTCCATCGATGTCAAGGAAGGTGAGCGGGCACGAATTCGTCAGATCAACGTAGTTGGCAACCGGGAGTTCGATGACGAAGAGATTCTGGATGAGTTCCTGCTAAAAACGCCCAACTTGTTGTCTTTCTATCGCCAGGATGATCGCTACGCCAAAGAGTCGCTGCAGGGTGACCTGGAGACTCTGCGTTCGTTCTACATGGACCGCGGCTTTGCCGACTTCCGTGTGGACTCCACCCAAGTGGCCATCTCGCCCGATAAGAAGAACATCTATATCACGGTCAATGTCACAGAAGGCGAACGCTACACCATCTCGGATGTCAAGCTGGCTGGCGAGATGGTGGTCCCCGAGGAGCAACTCAAGTCCCTGATCCAGGTCAAACCCGGACAGACCTTTTCCCAGCGCTTGCTCACCGCCACCGAGGAGTTGATGAGCTTCCGGCTGGGTGCGGACGGTTATGCCTTTGCGGAAATTCGCTCGGTGCCCAGCCTCGACGAGGAGACCAAGGAAGCGGCCATTACCTTTTACGTGGATCCCCGCAACCGCGTCTACGTTCGCCGCATCAATTTCAATGGTGCCGATAACGTGAACGACGAGGTCTTTCGTCGCGAGATGCGGCAACTGGAGGGCGCCTATCTGTCGAACGTGAAGGTAGAGCGATCCAAAGTGCGACTTCAGCGTCTGCCCTATGTGGAGGCGGCTGAGTTTGAGACCAACCCGGTAGCGGGAAGCCCGGACCTGGTCGACGTGGATTTTCAAATTGAGGAGGGTTTGCCGGGTCAGTTTGGCGGTGGCGTGGGCTTCTCTGAGTCCCAGGGCGTTATCCTGAACGGCAACTTCGTGCACAGCAATTTCATGGGCACGGGGAATCGGGTCGCGGTGGAGCTAAACTCCGGGCGCTACAGCAAGCTCTACAGTGTCGGTTTTACCGATCCCTATCGGAATATCGACGGGCTCAGCCGCACCATTACTTTTGCCTATCGGGATATCACTCAGTTCACTTCGGCGGCGTCTGATTTCTCCACCGAAACCCTAACCGGCGGTATCGAATGGGCCTACCCGATCACGGAGTTTCAGAGCCTGCGCTTCGGCTTCGCGTTCCAGCGGGCGGAGTTGTTCGCGACCGACTTCAGTTCCAGCCAGGCGCGCGACTGGGTCCGTAGTAACGGCAATCCATTCGTCGAAGATATCGACAACACCGAGTTGTTCGGCACCGAATTCGACACCCTCGAGTTAGTGCTGGGCTGGGTTTATGACAGCCGCAACCGGGCGCTATTTGCGGATCGGGGATCGCGTCTCCGCTTGAGCCTCAATGCCGCTGTTCCTGGCAGTGATGTTGAGTATTACGTCGCGTCGCTGGACTACCGCAAGTATGTTCCGCTGTGGGGCCGCTGGACGTTTCTGGTCAATACCAATCTGGCCTACGGCGACGACATGGGCACAACCACGTCGTTGCCACCCTACAGGAATTTCTTTGCCGGCGGCCCGGGTACTGTGCGCGGTTATCGGGAAAGTCGGCTCGGCCCCGTGGACTCCCTCGGCAATCCCTACGGTGGCAACATGCTGATGGCGGGCCAGGCCGAACTTATCATACCCCTGCCGGAGAAATGGAGTCGCAGCGCCCGGTTCTCGTTGTTCTACGATGTAGGCAACGTGTTCTCCACCGGGGGTGTCAATTTCTTCGACAGGCTGGGCGATCCGATAGAGTATGAGTTCGATTATGATAATCTGAAGCATTCCGTAGGCATCGCGGCCCAGTGGCTGGCGCCGCTGGGGCTGTTTCGATTCAGTTATGCGTTCCCCCTCAATTCAGATGAGCCAACCGATCGCCGGTTTGGCGACCAGGAGGAACGGTTTCAGTTCACAATTGGCAACGCGTTTTAAGGAAGTGATTGAGACTATGAACGTGAAGACTATGACCGTAAAATTGTCCGTGCTCACGTGTGGTCTGCTGTTGGCCGCCGGCTTGAGCGCGGGTGTCGCGGCCCAGGATTTGAAAATCGGGGTCGTCAACATCGCTCGGCTGCTGGACCAGTCGCCCCAAGCGAAGGAAGCGATGGGGGCGTTGCAGGATGAATTCGCGCCGCGTCAGCGCGAGCTCGTGGCCCAGCAGCAGGAGCTGCGCGAGAAGGAAGAGCGTTTGCAGCGCGACGGCGCGGTAATGGGCGAGGGTGAACGCAGCAACCTGGAACGGGACGTGCGCGACCAGCGCCGCGAGCTGGCGCGTCGCCAGAACGAGTACGTGGAAGATCTCAACCTGCGGCGCAATGAAGAACTGCAGGAACTGCAGCGAGCCTTGTTGCAGCAGGTCCAGGGTTACGCCAGGCTGGCTGGATACGATCTGATCGTCGCCGACGTATTGTTTGCCAGCGAGTCCATCGATATCACGGCAGAGGTGCTGCAGGCACTGAACCAGGCGCGGTCCAGCGACTGATTCATCTCGCTTACAGTGCGGGGTAGTGACTTCGCAGGAGGCTCGCAGGCCATGCCCCTGTCCCTGGGTGAGATCGCTGTCCGTTTTGGTTGTGCGCTGCAAGGGGATCCGGACACATTAGTCACGGGCGTCGGCACGCTGGCGAGCGCGGGGCCCGATGCCATCACCTTTCTGGCGAATTCCCACTATCGCTCGGCGCTGCCTGCTACCCGAGCAGCCGCTGTGCTGCTGTCAGAAGCGGATGCGGACGAGCTGGGCACGGCGGCGGCGCTGATCACGGATAACCCTTATGCTGCGTATGCCCGTGTGGCTCAGCTGTTGCATCCGCCTGCGCCCTGGATCCCTGGCGTGCACCCGTCGGCGGACGTCGCCCAAGATGCTCGAATCGCGGGCTCCGCTTGGATCGGGCCCCAGGCGGTCGTGGAGGCGCGAGCGCACATCGGCGAGCGTGTCTTCGTTGGTCCGGGGTGCGTGGTTGGCGCTGGCGTGTCCGTGGGCGATGACACCCGCCTGATCGCGAATGTAACCGTGCTGCATGACACCTTGCTTGGCCGACGCTGCGTCATGCATCCTGGGGTGGTGATTGGTTCGGACGGTTTCGGTATGGCGCCTGATCATGGCGAGTGGGTTCGAGTGCCCCAGGTGGGCTCGGTGCGGATTGGGGATGACGTGGATATCGGCGCCAACTCGGCCGTGGATCGAGGTGCCATTGAAGACACGGTGATCGGTGACGGCGTGAAGCTGGACAATCACGTCCAGATCGGTCACAACGTTCGAATCGGGGCGCATACGGTGATGGCTGCGCGAGCTGGCGTGGCCGGTAGCACCGTCATTGGTCGCCGCTGCATGATTGCGGCAGACTCGGGATTTGTAGGGCACTTGGACATCGCGGATGACGTTGTATTAATGGCTCGCTGCATGATCACCCATTCCATAAGCGAGCCGGGGACCTACGGTGGTGGGTTGCCCGGGGACAACCTTCGGCGCTGGCAGAGAAACGCGGCGCGATTCCGTAATTTGGATTCGCTGGTGCGAAGAGTGGGTGCACTGGAGCAGGCTTTGGAGCGGTGGCGACGCGGTTCCGATGGGGCGGGGGATAATGATGGCTGACGGAATGCCGATGGATGTGCAAGCGATCATGCGGCAGATTCCGCATCGCTATCCCATGCTGCTGGTGGATCGGGTGCTGGAGATGACGCCCGGCGACTCTATCGTGGCCGTGAAGAACGTGACCGCGACGGAACCTTTCTTTCCCGGCCACTTTCCCCATTTCATGGTTATGCCCGGCGTGATGATCGTCGAGGCGCTGGCCCAGGCTACCGGGCTGTTGGCCTTTGCGACGGCCGGTGAGACACCCAGTGAGGATACTCTGTATTACTTCGTGGGAATCGATAAAGCGCGTTTCAAGAGACCCGTGGTGCCCGGGGATCAGCTTGTCCTCAAGGCCAAACTGTTGACCTTCCGGCGTAACCTCTGGCGGTTTGATACCTCGGCAGAGGTGGACGGGCGCGTCGCCGCAACTGCCCAGATCATGTGCGCGCCGGGGAAGATTCAGTCTTGATAGACGAGCGGGCCGTCGTTTCCCCCAGTGCCGTCATTCACGATGACGTCAGCATTGGGCCCTTCAGCGTCGTCGGGGCGGATGTGGAAATCGGCAGCGGTACCCACATAGGACCTCACGTGGTGATCAAGGGACCGACCCGGATTGGCAGCAACAATCGCATCTATCAGTTTGCCTCTATCGGCGACGACCCCCAGGACAAGAAATACGCCGGTGAACGGACCCGGCTGACGATTGGCAACAACAACACGATCCGAGAGTACGTCACAATCAACCGAGGCACGGCTCAGGACCGGGGCGAGACCATCCTTGGCGATGACAACTGGATTATGGCCTACGTGCACATTGCGCATGATTGCGTAGTGGGTAGCCACACCATTTTTGCTAACGGCGCCACCCTGGCGGGACACGTCACCATCGGCGACCATGTAATCCTCGCCGGGTATTCCGGCGTACACCAGTTCGGTCGGGTCGGACCGCATGCCTTTCTGGGTATGTATGCCGGCGTCAGCAGGGACGTTCCCGCCTACGTCATGGTCATGGGGTACCCCCCAGCACCACGGGGGATTAACGTCGAGGGGCTGAAACGGCGGGGCTTCGACGCCGAGCAGATCAAGAATATCCGCGAGGCCTACAAAGTGATTTACCGACAGGGCAAAAAGTTGGCCGAGGCCGTGGACGAACTGTCGGCCCGCGTCGCCAGCCAGCCCGAGCTGGCGCCGATGCTGGAAACGCTCACCAGCAGCGAGCGCAGCATCCTGCGCTAGTGCGCCACTGGCGCTCATGAACGCCCCGCCTGTTGACCGTCCCCTGCGCATCGGTATGGTCGCTGGCGAAGCATCGGGAGACAATTTGGGCGCAGCGCTGATCCACGCGCTGCGGGCCCAGCACCCGGATGTGCAATTCGTCGGCGTGGCGGGACCTCGGATGGCCGCTGCCGGTTGCGAGGCGTGGGAGTCCGCCGACGTGCTCGCCGTCATGGGTCTTACGGAAGTTCTCAAGCATCTGCTGCGTCTGCTGCGCCTGCGCCGGACGCTGGTGCGCCGTTTTGCGGCAGCTCAGCCGGACGTGGTCATTGGCATCGATGCGCCGGATTTCAATCTTGGGTTGGAGCGACGCCTGAAGCAGCAGGGCATCGCCACGGTGCATTACGTCAGCCCCTCGGTCTGGGCCTGGCGCGAGGGTCGGGTCAGGGCGATTCGCGCGGCCGCGGATCGCGTGCTGTGTTTGCTCCCTTTTGAGCCCGATTTCTACCGCGACCATCAGGTCGAAGCGGTGTTCGTGGGGCATCCCATGGCGGATGAGATCGCCATGGACGTGGATCAGGCACAGGCGCGCAGGCGGCTGGGCATTGCCGAGGGGCCGCTGCTCGCCCTTTTACCTGGCAGCCGCCAGGGCGAGGTGGCCCGGCTGGGCCCCATCCTGGCCCAAACCGCGGCGTGGCTGAGTCAGCGGCGTCCCAACCTGACATTTGTGGTGCCGGCTGCGTCGCACCCAGTGGGCCGGCAATTTGCGACCTGTCTTGACGAAGCCCGGGTGGCGGAGCGGGTGCGGATTGTGGATGGACAGTCCCGGGAGGTGATGGCAGCCGCCGATGCAGTGTTATGCGCGTCGGGCACGGCAACGCTGGAAGCGGCGTTACTGAAGCGTCCCACGGTGGTCGTCTACCGCTTGAGTGCATTGACCTGGTTTCTGGTTGCGAGACTGGGTTGGGTTCGGGTTCGGCATGTGGCGCTGCCGAACCTCCTGGCTGAGCGACCCTTCGTGCCCGAGTTCCTGCAGGACGACGCCCGACCGGAGCGGATCGGTCCAGCCGTCTTGGAGGCTTTGGACAGCGCCGGGGCCCCCGGCGACTGGTATGATGCGTGCGCCGAAATTCATCGCCGGCTGCGTCGCGACGCGAGCGCGGGTGCGGCCAGGGCAATCCTTAAACTCATTTCAGAGCACCACTGACCGCGGCACCGGGGGGGCGGCGCATGGCTCGGCAACAGCGGCTGGTAATGGTCTCCGCCGACGCCACCGTCGCAGGTGTCGATGAAGCGGGTCGCGGACCTTTAGCGGGGCCGGTGGTCGCTGCCGCCGTGATTCTGGATGGGGCGCGGCCTATCGCGGGCCTTGCCGATTCCAAAGAGCTCACCGCGAGGCGCCGCAAAGAATTAGCGGTTACCATTCATCAGCAGGCGAGAGCGTTCGGTATCGGGATCGCAGACCCCGCGGAGATTGACCGCATCAATATTCTTCAGGCGACCCTGCGGGCCATGGAGCGCGCGGTCGCGGCGCTGCAAGTGGCCCCGGAGTTGGTGCAGGTGGATGGGGATCGCCTACCGGATTTTCGCGGCCTGACCCACCCGGTGCTTGCGGAGCCAGTGATTGGCGGGGACCGAATCGTACCGGCGATCAGCGCGGCTTCGATCATTGCCAAGGTGCACCGGGATGCGCTCATGGAAGCCTGGCACGAGCGCTACCCCCGATATGGCTTTCGCCAACACAAGGGCTACGCAACCCGCGACCATCTCCAGGCCCTGGATCGACACGGGGCCTGCCCGATCCATCGGCGCAGTTTCGCCCCGGTGCGTGATCTGGTGGCGGCGGGCCGGGTGACCGATAATCCCGATAAGCCCTGACAGCCAGCCTGAGTTTTCCTTGTCATCCGATTTCGTTCATCTGCGTCTGCACACCGAATACTCGTTGGTGGATAGCGTGGTGCGCATCGATGGTCTGATGGAGGACTTGCGCCGCCAAGACCTCAAGGCGGTCGCGCTCACCGATCAAAGCAACGTGTTTGCCATGGTGAAGTTCTACCGGGCCGCGGTGGCAGCTGGGATTAAACCCCTGATCGGCGCAGACCTGTGGTTGGTGGAGAGTCCGGCGGATCCAGCCCCGGCGCGGTTGACCCTGCTCTGCCAGAATCGAGACGGCTACCTGAATCTCTCCCAGCTCATCACCAAAAGCTATGCTGAAGGGCAGGATCACGGCCGCGCCCTGGTGCATGCGGACTGGCTGACGGAGGCTTCTCTGGGTGGCCTGATTGCGTTGTCCGGTGCTCACGAGGGCGATGTGGGGCGGGCCATTCTGCATGGTCGGGGTGACCGGGCGCGGCGGCTACTGGCGCACTGGGGCGGACTCATGCCCGGACGTTACTACCTGGAGCTGCAGCGTCTGGGCCGGCCCGAGGAGCAGGCCTACCTGCCGGTCGCGGTGTCCCTGGCGAGCGAGTTGCAGCTGCCCGTGGTGGCCACCAACGACGTGCGTTTCCTGGCGCGCGAGGATTTTGAAGCCCACGAGGCTCGGGTATGTATTCAGCTGGGCCGGACTCTGGACGATGCCACTCGTCCCCGGGACTACGTGGAGCACCAGTACCTGAAGTCTGCTGGGGAAATGGCGGAGCTGTTCGCCGATTTGCCTGAGGCGGTGGCTAACAGTGTAGAAATCGCCCGGCGCTGCAACCTGCAGGTCGAGCTGGGCGGTGTCTACCTGCCCGAGTATCCGGTCCCTGCACGCCTGACGACCGCCGACTATCTGACGGCCCAGAGCCAGGAGGGGCTGGCCCAGCGGCTTGCGCTGCCCGCTGACGGGGCGCCCCCGGACGCCTATAACCGGCGCCTGACGGCGGAGCTGGACGTGATCTGCCGTATGGGATTCGCCGGCTACTTCCTGATCGTCGCCGATTTTATCGGTTGGGCCCGGGACAACGGCGTGCCCGTCGGCCCGGGCCGCGGTTCCGGCGCAGGTTCGCTGGTGGCCTATGCTCTGGGTATCACCGATCTGGATCCGATTGAGCACGATCTGCTGTTTGAGCGCTTTCTGAATCCGGAGCGTGTTTCCATGCCGGACTTCGACGTTGATTTCTGTATGGCTGGGCGGGATCGGGTGATCGAATACGTCACCCAACGCTACGGCGCCGAACGCGTGTCGCAGATTATCACCTACGGGTCCATGGCGGCGCGCGCCGTGGTGCGCGATGTGGGACGTGTTCTGGGGTTGCCCTACGGTTTCGTGGATCGCATTGCCAAGCTTATTCCCTTCGAGCTGGGCATGACTCTGGAGAAGGCGCTGGCTGATGAGGAGCTCAAGGGGGTCTACGACACTGAAGACGAGGTGCGCACCCTCATCGATCTGGCCAAGCGCCTGGAGGGCCTGGCGCGCAATGCTGGCAAACACGCCGGCGGTGTCGTCATTGCGCCCTCCGCGCTGACCGACTTCGCACCGCTCTACCGGGAAGAGGGGGCTGCCGGGTTCGTAACCCAGTTCGATAAGGACGATGTCGAGGCCATCGGCCTGGTTAAGTTCGATTTCCTCGGGCTGCGCACGCTGACCATCATCGACAAGGCTATGGAGCACATCAACGCGGCGCGGGCCGCAGCTGGTGAGGAAGCGCTGGATATTGCCGCCATTCCCACGGATGACGCCAAGACCTACGAATTGCTGCGGTCCTGTCAGACGACCGCGGTTTTTCAGCTCGAATCCCGGGGCATGAAGGATCTGATCAAGCGGCTGCAGCCGGATCAGTTCGATGACGTGGTCGCTCTGGTGGCCCTGTTTCGCCCGGGGCCCCTGCAGTCAGGGATGGTAGACGACTTCATCAGCCGCAAGCACGGCCGCAATCAGACTGATATCGACTATTTGCACCCCCAATTGGAGGCAGTGCTCAAGCCTACTTACGGGGTCATTCTGTACCAGGAACAGGTCATGCAGATTGCTCAGGTGCTGGCCGGTTACTCGCTGGGCGAAGCGGACCTGTTACGGCGCGCCATGGGTAAAAAGAAGCCTGAGGAAATGGCCAAGCAGCGTTCCGTGTTCATCGCAGGCGCGCTGGCGCGCGGCGTGGAACAGGCCCGGGCGAGCCACATATTCGATCTCATGGAGAAGTTCGCAGGCTACGGTTTCAACAAATCCCACTCGGCGGCGTATGCCCTGATCGCTTATCAGACAGCCTGGCTCAAAGCTCACTACCCGGCCCAGTTCATGGCGGCTGTCATGTCTGCGGATATGGATAACACCGACAAGCTGGTGGTGATCAAGGATGACTGTATTCAGCTGGGATTGACGGTGGAGCCGCCGGATGTAAACCGTTCCGACTACGAGTTCACGGTCGACGGCGCGGGCCGCATCATGTACGGGCTGGGGGCTATCAAGGGTGTTGGTCAAGGCGTGGTGGAGGCGCTCCTCGCCGAGCGTGCCAGCGGCGGAGAGTTCACACAGCTTGGCGAGCTGTGTCGGCGCATGGATCACCAGAAGCTGAATCGACGCATTCTGGAGACCCTCATCCGCGCCGGCGCGCTGGATGCCCTGGGCCCAAACCGCGCCAGCCTGATGCAGGCGGCGCCGGCCGTGATGAAGCGAGCTGAGCAGTCCGCCCGGGCCGCTGCGGCCGGTCAGAATGATCTATTCGGGGGCTCGGACCAGGGCTTGGTGGAGGCGGATGATGACATTACCGCCATTCGCGACTGGAGCGAGCGGGACCGGCTGAAGGCTGAGCGCGAGAGTCTGGGTCTGTATCTCACTGGGCATCCCTTCGAGCAGTACCGCGTGCATTGCAGGCATTTCACTAACGGGTCAATCGCAGCCGCCATCGCTCAGGCACCGGTCGATGGGGCGGGTGCTCAGCGGCAAAGGCGCAGTGTGGTCCTGGCTGGCCTGGTCATCGATCTGCGACGTCGCGGCAGCCGCGTGACCCTCATGCTGGATGACAATACCGATCGGGTGGAGGTGACGCTGTTTGACGAGGCCTATCGTCAATACCGGCACCTGTTGGCCAAGGACGAGATTCTGGTCGTGGAAGGTACCCTGCGCTTTGATGATTTCATTAACGGCTGGCGGCTCGCGGCGCGCTCGGTACAGAGTATCGATGAAGTCATTGAGGCCCACGCACGACGATTGGTGATTCGCTGGTCAGAGGCGGGCCTCAACGGCGACTTCGTCCGCGGCTTGAAGGAGACTTTGCGACCCTTTGCCCACGGGTCGTGCGACGTCTGCATACAGTACCAGGGACGTTCTGCCACCGCCCTGGTGACTCTGGGCGATCAATGGACTGTGCGGCCAACGCGCGAATTGCGGGATCGGCTCAGCCAGTTGCTGGGTGAGGAGCACTTTGCGCTGCAATATCCCCGGGTAAGCGTGAGTCTGACCAACCGGCCCGGACCTTAAGTCTCGGCGGCCCGGGTCGCACATCAATGTAGTCGACTTGTCAGTCCCAAAGGCTAGGGTTATGGTGCGCCTTGGCTCAACGGACCAATGCTGATGGACCTGAAGTTCCTGGATTTTGAGCAGCCTATCGCGGACTTGGAAGCCAAGATCGATGAGCTGAAGTTCGTCGGTGACGATCGGGAAGTCAACATCGGCGAGGAGATCGCCCGGCTCAAAGCCAAGAGCGACAATCTCACCCGCAGTATATTTTCCAACCTCACCGCCTGGCAGATCGCCCAACTCGCTCGGCATCCTCAGCGGCCCTACACCCTGGACTATATCGAAGGTTGCTTCGACGGATTCCAGGAACTGCACGGTGACCGGATGTACGCTGACGACCATGCCCTGATCGGGGGGCTGGCGCGCCTGGAGGGACAGCCGGTCATGGTGATGGGCCACCAGAAGGGTCGGGACACCAAGGCCAGAGTGTTCCGCAACTATGGGATGACCCGCCCGGAAGGGTATCGCAAAGCCCTGCGCCTGATGCGTTTGGCCGAGCGCTTCGAAATGCCGGTGATCACCTTCATTGACACGCCGGGCGCCTATCCGGGCGTGGGCGCTGAGGAGCGGGGCCAAAGCGAAGCCATCGCGCGCAACTTGTTGGAAATGTCGCGGCTGCGCACCCCCGTCGTCAGCCTGGTGATCGGCGAGGGAGGTTCCGGCGGGGCGCTTGCGATCGGTGTGTCGGATCGGCTGCTGATGTTGCAATACGCCATTTATTCCGTGATCTCGCCGGAGGGTTGCGCATCGATCCTCTGGAAGAGTGCGGAAAAGGCCGAGGTTGCCGCTGAGGCCATGGGTATCACCGCTGACCGGTTACTCAAGCTGAGGCTGATCGATGAGGTTATCGCCGAGCCGCTGGGGGGCGCCCACAGGGATAGCGCGGCCATGATGGAAGCCGTGAAAAACGCCCTATTGCAGGCTGTGGCTGATCTCCAGCCGCTGGCACCCCATGAGCTGTTGGAGCAGCGGCGGAGGCGCTTGGCGGCCTACGGCGCCTTCAAGGAGACCTGAAAGCCGGCAACCCGCCGCGCGAGCTGCCCGGCCGGCTATCATGCCCAGTCGTGAGCCGTTTCCTTGAGCAACTTGCTTCGCGGTTAGAGCATCCTGCCCTGCCGCCGCCGCCCCGGCAGTGGGCCGTCGCTTTCTCCGGCGGCTTGGATTCCACCGTATTGCTGCATGGCCTGGTGCAGCTGGAAGGGGTTGCGCGGGTGCGTGCCATTCACGTCAATCATCGCCTGCAGCCTGGGTCCGGGCAGTGGGCCGCCACCTGCCAGGCCCGGGCAGCGGCGCTTGGTGTGCGCGTGACGGTACTGTCGGTGCAGGTGGCCGCATCCGGCTCTGCAAGCCTGGAAGCCGCTGCCCGGGCAGCCCGCTATCGGGCCCTGGCCGAAGAACTGGGTCCTGGTGAGATTCTGATCACAGCCCACCACGCGGATGACCAGCTGGAAACCATGCTGCTGGCGCTGATGCGCGGGGCCGGTTTGCGTGGCCTGCAGGGGGCTCTGGCGGCCAGTCCCTTTGCAGGCGGGACGCTGTTTCGGCCGCTGTTGGCGATGCCCCGCAGTGATCTGCGTCGCTGGGCTGAAGAGCAGGGGCTTGATTGGCTCGAGGATCCCAGCAACGAGGACATCCGCTTCGACCGCAATTATCTGCGCCAGACGGTGCTGCCCGCCCTGCGTGCTCGCTGGGGCAACGCCGGTCCGGTTGCCAGCAGGGCGGCTGAACACCTTCATGACGGCGTGCTGCTGACCGAGCAGCTGGCCGGGGAGGATGCGGCGCGACTGGATGATGCCCAGCGGCCCCGGGCGGATCAGCTGCGCGCGCTGGATGCGCCGCGGCTGCGCAGTCTGCTGCGCTTGATGATCCGCCGTGCCGGTTTGCCGGTCCCCGACCGATCCCGGCTTAAGCTTCTGGAAGATGCGGTTGGCGCCGCCTCTAGGCACAGCCGCGCGGCAGTGCAGTGGCCCGGGGGCGAAGGGCGCTTTTATCGCGGTCGCCTGTATTTTGGCGCGCCCATGCCCGCGAGCATGCCCGCCGCCCCCCAGCGCCTCTTGACGGATGAATGCCCGTGGACAGGCTGGAGTGGGCAGGTCAGCCTGCATGTCGCAGGTGCTGTGGGGTTGCCTGTGACCTGGATCCGGCATGGCCTCACGGTGAGCTATCGCCGTGGCGGGGAGCTGCTGCCAGCGCCCGGGGGCCAACGGGCAGGCACCCTCAAGCGGCTGCTGGCTGCGGCCCGGGTAGTGCCCTGGATGCGTCCCTATGTGCCTCTGCTGTACTTCGAAGGGTCGCTGGTGGCGGTGGCCGATTTGTGGACCAGCCCCGCCGCGCTGGCCGCCGAGCCCGACGCACAGCCGCGCTATCAGGTGCGCTGGGCGTGCTCGAGACTGGTTTATTGACGCCGCGACGCGTTTGCATTGTGGTCCCAACGCGCTTCTGATAGCTTCTAAGACCGTCTCATGCGTAATGGCTGGGCAACGTACGCGGGTCCTTACGGCCGTGCCCGGGTGAACCGACGGGCCCTTCTCGACAGACCCAACCGATACTGGTAAGCCAAAAGAGGCGGTGCATGACACGATATGTGTTCATTACGGGAGGCGTGGTGTCCTCCCTGGGCAAGGGTCTGACGTCAGCGTCCCTCGGCGCCCTTCTGGAAGCCCGCGGTCTCAATGTGCGCATGATGAAGCTGGATCCCTATATCAACGTGGATCCCGGCACGATGAGCCCGTTCCAGCACGGCGAGGTATTCGTCACCGAGGACGGTGCTGAAACCGATCTGGATTTGGGCCACTACGAACGCTTTGTCCGCACCAAGACCTGCCGGGACAGCAATTTCACGACCGGGCGTATATATGGCAGCGTGATCGCCAAGGAGCGTCGCGGCGAGTACTTGGGCGCCACCGTGCAGGTGATCCCGCACATTACCGACGAGATCAAGGAGGGGGTGCACCGCGGTTCAGAGGGCGCTGACGTGTGCATGATCGAGATTGGGGGCACCGTGGGCGACATCGAGTCCCTGCCATTCCTCGAGGCCATTCGCCAGATGGGTGTCGAGCTGGGGCGTCATCGTGTCGCCTACGTGCACCTTACCCTGGTCCCCTACATTGCGGCTTCCGCGGAGATTAAGACCAAACCCACCCAGCACTCGGTGAAAGAGCTGCGTTCCATCGGCATCCAGCCAGACGTGCTGGTTTGCCGTTCCGAGCACCCCATCCCAGCGGAGCAGCGGGCCAAGATAGCCCTGTTTACCAACGTTGAGGAGCGGGCAGTCATATCGGCGCGGGATGTCGATGACCTGTACAAGATTCCCATGATGCTCCAGGAGCAGGGGCTTGACGACATTATCGTCGAGAAACTGGGGCTGGACGTCCCGCCGGCCGACCTTTCGGAATGGCAGAACGTGGTGCAAGCCAAGGCCAGTCCTCAGGCGGAGGTCAACGTGGCCATGGTGGGCAAGTACGTGCACTTCAAGGATTCCTATATTTCTCTGAACGAAGCGCTGCTGCATGGGGGTATCCAAAGCCGGACTCGAGTCAACATTCATTACGTGGAGTCTGAGGACCTGGAAACCGCGGGCGTGGAGTGCCTGACCGACATGGATGCCATCCTGGTTCCGGGCGGGTTCGGCGAACGGGGTATCGAAGGCAAGATCAAGGCAGTGCAGTTCGCCCGGGAGCACGGTGTGCCCTATCTGGGCATCTGCCTGGGTCTGCAGGTGGCGGTGATTGAGTTTGCTCGGCACGTGGCGGGCCTGCCGGGGGCTCACAGCACCGAGTTCGTTCGCGATTGCCCCGACCCGGTGATCGCGCTGATCACCGAATGGTGCGATCAGGACGGATCCCTGCAGGCCCGCTCGGAAAGCTCCGACAAGGGTGGCACCATGCGCCTGGGTGCCCAGGAATGTGTGCTTACAGAGGGTTCCATGGCTCGCGAGACCTACGGGCAGGAGACAATTCTCGAGCGCCATCGACATCGCTATGAATTCAACAACAACTATTTGGAGCAACTGCAAGCCGCTGGCCTGCAGTTCGCCGGATTATCCCCAGATGGTCTGGTGGAAATTGTCGAGCTTAAGGACCATCCCTGGTTTCTGGCCTGTCAGTTTCATCCCGAGTTCACGTCAACGCCCCGCGATGGGCATCCCCTGTTTACGGGCTTTATCCGCGCCGCTCGTGAACATCAGGGCCTGAAACTACCCCAAGCCGCCCGGGCATGAGGCTAGGGGGCCGAGACATCGGCAACGATCAGCCCTTGTTTCTGATCGCGGGGCCCTGCGTCATCGAGAGTGCTGAGCAGACGCTTGCCATCGCGACGCGGCTCAAAGCCATCGCCGTTGAGCTGGACTTGCCGGTGATTTTCAAGGCTTCTTTCGACAAAGCCAATCGATCGTCCCTGGAGAGCTATCGGGGGCCCGGGCTCAAGGCCGGTCTTGAGATTCTGGCGCGCGTCAGACAGGAGACGGGGCTGCCGGTGCTGACCGACGTTCACGAGGACACGCCGCTGGAGGCCGTTGCGGCGGTGGTGGACTGGCTGCAGACGCCTGCCTTTCTGTGCCGGCAGACCAATTTTATTCAGGCGGTCGCGGCCTGCGGCAAACCGGTGAACATCAAGAAAGGTCAGTTTCTCTCGCCCTGGGAAATGGACCAGGTCGTCAGCAAGGCACGGGCCACCGGCAACCAGAACCTGCTGGTGTGCGAGCGCGGCGTCAGCTTCGGGTACAACAACCTGGTTTCGGATATGCGCGCACTGGCGGTGCTGCGCCGCAGCGGCTGTCCGGTAGTCTTCGACGCCACCCACTCGGTGCAGCAGCCTGGCGGACTGGGCGATCGCTCCGGCGGTCAACGGGCTTTCATTCCGGTCCTGGCGCGGGCCGCCGTTGCAGCCGGCGTTGCCGGCCTCTTTATGGAGGTGCATCCGTCGCCGGAGACGGCCCTCTCAGACGGCCCCAACGCATGGCCGTTAGAGGCGCTGCCGGAATTGTTGGGCGTCCTGCAACAGCTGGACCAGGTGGTGAAGAGCGCGCGACTGGTGGAACATGACCTGCTGCAAGCAAGCAATTGGGGAGCGACGCATGAGTGAAATAGTCGACCTGCGAGGCCGCCAGATTCTCGACTCGCGGGGTAACCCGACGGTGGAAGCGGACGTGATTCTTGCCAGCGGCGTGCGCGGTCGCGCCGCTGTCCCGTCGGGAGCTTCCACGGGCGCTCGGGAGGCCATCGAACTGCGCGACGGTGATCGTGGCCGGTATCTGGGCAAGGGCGTGACGCGCGCCGTGGGCCATGTCAACGGCGAGATCAAGGCTGCACTGACAGGGTGCGATGCCGAGGATCAGGCGGCTGTTGATCAGCGTCTGCTGGAGTTGGACGGGACCCCCAACAAAGAGCGGCTGGGCGCCAACGCTCTGCTCGCTGTGTCCCTGGCAACGGCCCACGCCGCGGCCGCGAGCCGAGGCGTCCCGGTCTATCGGCACCTGGGCTCCGGGACCACCATGCCGGTGCCCATGATGAATATCATCAATGGCGGCGCCCACGCCGACAACAGCGTTGATATTCAGGAATTCATGATCCTGCCGGTGGGGGCGAGCTGCTTCGCTGAGGCGCTACGCTGTGGCGTGGAGGTCTTCCACGAGCTGAAGGGCGTGTTGCACAGGCGTGGCTTGAGCACCGCGGTGGGCGATGAGGGTGGCTTCGCACCGGATTTGCCGTCCAATGAGTCGGCTCTGGAGACAATCGCGGAAGCGGTGGACGGTGCTGGTTATACCCTGGGTCGCGAGGTGTTCCTCGGTTTGGACGTGGCCAGTTCCGAGTTTTATAGCGCCGGCCAGTATGCCCTGGCGTCTGAGCAGCGCAGTTTTGATTCAGCGGCGTTCGTCGACTATCTGGATGATCTGGTGGCCCGCTATCCCATCATTTCCATCGAAGACGGCATGGCCGAGGATGACTGGGACGGGTGGCAGTTGCTCAGCAATAAGCTGGGCGATCGCATCCAGCTGGTCGGGGATGACCTGTTCGTCACCAATACGGTCATTCTCAAGGAGGGTATCGAGCGGGGCATCGGCAACAGCATACTGATCAAACCGAACCAGATCGGTACCCTCACAGAAACCCTGGCCGCCATCGACATGGCAGTGGCCGCGGGCTACAGCGCTGTGGTGTCCCACCGTTCTGGCGAAACGGAGGATGCCACCATCGCCGATCTGGCGGTCGCCACGGCGGCGACCCAGATCAAAACCGGCTCCCTGTGTCGCTCAGACCGCGTTGCGAAGTACAATCAGCTGTTGCGCATCGAGGAGGACCTGGGAGAGCAGGCCAGCTATGCGGGGCCCGCTGCCTTCCCTGTGTCGCTATAGTTGCCATGTCGGCTCGTTTGTTTCTGGGTACGCTGCTGCTGCTGTTAATCGCGTTGCAGGCGCGGCTGTGGCTATCCGACGGCGGTAACCGCGAAGTCTGGCGTTTGCGCGCCCAGGTGGGCGATCAGGTCAACGAAAACTCGAGCCTGGCGCTGCGCAACGCGGCGCTGGAAGCGGAGGTGGTTGACTTGAAGGGCGGCTTGGCTGCGGCTGAGGAACGGGCCCGGACGGATCTGGGCATGATTGGGCAACAGGAGACGTTCTTTCAGGTTGTGCCCCCGAAAGATAAAGCCTCTGATTGACGACCTGCTGAAGCTCACGCCAGGCGAACTGGATGCCCGCTGGCCGCGCGCCTTCGGACCAGCTCTGGGTGCCGGCCGGATTCGTGAGCGGCCGGGCGATTTCGTGGTGCGGGAGATCTCTCAGGCCAATCCCAGCGGTTCCGGTGAACATCTGTGGTTGCTGGTCCGTAAGACCGACTGCAACACGGAGTGGGTGGCGCGGCAGCTGGCTCGGTCTCTGGGCCGGCCGCGGCGGGACGTAGGCTACGCCGGGCGCAAAGACCGTCGGGCGGTGGCTGAGCAGTGGTTCAGCGTGCGCTGTCCAAGCCGTCAGGTGAGTCCGTCCGGTGTGCAGTTGCCCGGGGTCGAAATCCTGGCCCATGCCTGGCACGACCGGAAGCTCAAGCGGGGATATCTGCAGGGCAATCGATTTGCCCTGCGCATTCGGCAGGTGGTGCTCCAGCGGCCGCTCTTGCAGGAACGTATCAGCATGCTGACCCAGTTCGGTGTGCCCAATTACTTCGGGTTGCAGCGTTTCGGCCGCGGTTTGAGCAATCTGCATCGCGCTGTCGGGGCTTTCCGCGGCACGGCTGGTCTGAACCGCGAACAGCGGTCTTTGGCCCTGTCTGCCGCCCGCAGCCTGTTGTTCAATGAGATCCTTGCGGCCCGGGTGGAGGCACGGCGCTGGGCGGCCTTGGCACCAGGCGCGCTGGCAGGATTAGCGGGCAGCCGCGCGGTGTTTGTGGTGGAGGAGGTCGACGCGCAGATCGAGGATCGGCTGCGACGTTTGGACATCCATCCGACGGCACCTTTATTTGGTGCCCTCAAGAAAAGCCCGGCAGGCGTGAGCGCTGAGGATCAGGCGGTGATCGACCGGTTCCCCGTGCTGCGCGATGGCCTTATTGCGGCTGGCGCTGAGCTGGCCCAGCGCCCGACTCGCGCCGTGGTGGCTGATTTGTCCTGGGAACTGGAGGGCACCGATCTGTTACTGGAATTCAGCCTGGCCCCCGGGGCCTTCGCCACGGCGGTGGTGCGGGAGCTGATCAGTGTCTAGGGGAACCTAGCGGCGTCGGATCAGCACATAGACGGCGCCGGAGCCACCATCCTTGGGTTTTGCGGTCGCAAACGCGAGCACGTCGCGCCACTGGCGCAACCAGCGATTGACATGGCCCTTGAGCACCGGACCCCGGTGTCCAGAGCCCAGTCCTTTGCCGTGCACGACGCGGACGCAGCCGCGATGTTGGGCGGCGCATTCGGCAATGAAGTCTTTCAGTGCAGCCTGGGCTTCTGGGACCGACATGCCGTGTAAATCCAGTTCTTCCTGGATGCTGAAGGTACCGCGCCGCAAGCGCCGGAAGACGCGCTCGCTGATACCCGGGCCGCGGAACAACAGTTCCTCACCGGTATCGACAGCCGCGTCATCCAGGCTGGCCAGGTGTTCCGCCATGACGCTACCCGGGACCCGATCCGCGGTCGGCCGCTTGCGGTGCGGTGCCGCAGGCGCGCGCCGATCCGCTCGCAGCGGCTTAACATCGCGCATGGCCTCGCGAAAGACGTCCCGGTCGTCGCCATCCATCCTGTCCACCTCGAGGTGTCTCGGCTTACAGGCTTTCAGTATAGTTACGGCCTCGCTCAAGTTTCCAGGGACTGGTCCTTGCAGATCCTGCTGTCCAACGACGATGGCTACCAGGCGCGGGGCCTGCGGACCCTGGCCGCCGCGTTGGCGCCGCTGGGCAGAGTCGTGGTGGTGGCGCCGGACCGGGATCGCAGCGGCGCCAGTAACTCGCTGACCCTGGACACGCCGCTGCGGGTCAGGCGCGCGGGCGAGGACATCTACTATGTCAACGGGACGCCCACGGACTGTGTCCACCTGGCCATCACGGGGTTGCTGGATGACGAGCCGGATCTGGTCGTGTCCGGCATCAACCACGGTGCTAATCTGGGCGACGACGTTATTTATTCGGGTACCGTAGCGGCAGCCACCGAGGGGCGCTTTCTTGGGCTGCCGGCCCTCGCCGTATCACTGGTCGTGGGGGAGGGTAGGCACTTCGATACCGCGGCGAGCGTCACGCGCCAGCTGGTGACCCAACTTGCCGATCACCCGCTGCCGCCGAATACCATTTTGAATGTGAACGTCCCCGATCTGCCCTTGGACCAGCTGGGCCGGCTGGTGACCACCCGATTAGGCTTTCGGCATCGCTCGGAGCCGGTAATACGCACCACGGATCCGCGCGGTCGGCCCGTCTACTGGGTGGGGAACGCGGGGTCTGGACAGGACGCGGGGCCGGGCACGGACTTCCACGCCGTAGCGGCCGGCCAGGTGTCGGTGTCTCCCATCAAGGTCGATTTGACTGATCATGGGTCGCTGGGCCCGCTGGGCGACTGGCTGCAGACACTCGCATGAGCGATCGTCCTTTCTCCGGCATCGGCATGACGTCGGCCCGCACCCGGGAGCGCTTGATCGAGCGACTGCGCAGCCACGGCATCAGCCATGAGGGCGTTCTGGAGCGATTCAGAGCGGTACCGCGGCATATCTTTGTGGACGAAGCACTGGCCAGTCGCGCCTATGAGGATACCGCGCTGCCGATTGGCTACGGCCAGACCATTTCCCAGCCCTATGTCGTGGCGCTGATGACGTCGGCCCTGGTGGACGTGCTGGCGGCGGGTGAAAAGTTGCCCAAGGTGCTGGAGGTGGGGACGGGCTGCGGCTACCAAACGGCCATCCTGGCGCCCTTTGCTCAGCATATCTACAGCCTGGAGCGCATCGGACCGCTGCTGACCAAGGCGCGCCAGCGACTGCGTTCTCTTAAGATCAATAACGTGACGCTGCGTCAGGCCGACGGATGGCGAGGTTGGCAGAGTCAGGCGCCCTTCGACGGGATCCTGGTCGCTGCGGCGCCGGCTGAAGTCCCCGACGAGCTGCTCAAGCAACTGGCCGAGGGTGGCCGCCTGGTCATCCCCGTCGGTTTGCCCGGGCGGCAGGAACTGGTCTGTATTACCCGTTCCGGCCCCGAGTTCAGTCGTCGTTCCCTGGGCTGGGTCAGTTTCGTACCGCTGGTAGAGGGGTTGGCAAGTCGATGATTTTCTCCGCGCTATACGAGCGAGTGCTGCGCTGGTCGCGGCACCCTCATGCCACTGGCTATCTGGCTGCCCTGAGCTTCGCCGAGTCGTCTTTTTTTCCCATCCCGCCGGACGTGATGCTAGCGCCCATGACGCTGGCCAATCGCAGCCGCGGCTGGTACCTGGCCGGGCTTACCACGGTCACATCCGTGCTGGGCGGGCTGGCCGGATACCTTATCGGCGCCCTGGCACTGGACGCCGCCGCGCCCTTCCTGGAACGGACCGGCTACTGGGAAGGTTATCTTACGGCCAGCACCTGGTTTGAGGACTACGGGTTTTTCGCGGTGCTGGCCGCAGGATTCTCGCCGGTACCTTACAAAGTCTTTACCATCGCCGCGGGAGCGATGGGTATGTTTCTGCCCGGTTTTGCCCTGGCATCGCTGCTGGGCAGAGGGGCGCGCTTTTTTCTGGTGGCCGGTCTTATTATCTGGGGCGGTGAACCCATGGAACGGCAATTGCGCCGGCATGTCGATACCCTAGGATGGCTATTCATTGCGCTGCTAGTCGCAGGCGTTCTCGTGCTGCGTTGACGAGGCGTGTGGCCGGGCTGGTCGCCTGTGCGGTGCTGGCCGGCTGTGGTGGTGAGTCATTCCGCTGGGAGCCCACAGTTCACGTGGTGCAGTCTGGTGAGACGCTGTATGCCATTGCCTGGCGTCACGGCGTGAACCATCGAGACCTGGCACGCTGGAATGGTCTGACCGATGCTGACTTGATTTTCCCTGGTCAACGTTTGCGTTTGACGCCAGCGCCCGCCGCGAGCCGCTCACGCGCCGCTGCCAGCACAGCCGGCTCGGCCAAGACCCCGGCACCCAAGCCCTTGCCTCAGGCGCCCCGCGGACCCGAGCCGGCTTGGACCTGGCCGGCCAATGGCCCGCTGATGCGGCGTTTTGGCGCCAGTGGCGGTTTGAGTGAGGGAATCGGCATCGGCGGCCGACGGGGTGATAACGTGCGGGCGGCCGCAGCCGGCGAGATCGTTTACACCGGCAGTGGACTGATGGGATACGGCCAGCTGGTTATCATTAAGCACAACGAAGCCTACCTGAGCGCTTACGGGCACAACGACAGCCTGCTGGTCGCGGAAGGGCAGGCCGTTGAGCGCGGCCAGACCATCGCACGCATGGGTCTAGGGCCAAACGGCCAGCCACTGCTGCACTTTGAGTTGCGCCTGAACGGCGACCCGCTGGATCCGCTGCGTCACCTCCCCCAGCGTTAGGCGTTGACCTCGTTGAGCAGGGCGGCTGCGACAGCGCGCTGCTCGTGCACCAGCACATTGTAGGTTCGGCAGGCCGCCGCGGTGTCCATGACCTCAACCCCCACACCCCGGCCGGCCAGCGTTCCTAACAGGCTGGCGGATGGGAAACGAATCGTGGCTCCCGTGCCGAGAATGAGAACCTCCGGCTCCAGGCCCAGCGCAGGCGCCAGATCGTCCAGGCTGATCTCCGGGGGGTTGGCCGGTGACCAGGCCGTAATGGCATCGGCGCTCAGGATGACATGCCCTGTAATCGTCTGCTCGCCAACCTGGATGGCGCCTGGCTCGAAGCTGCGGACCACGTTGGCCGTGGTTCGCTCTTGTGTAAACTTCATTTCGCTTGTCCCGCGCAGCGGGGCCCTTTCCAGTGGATGTCGGGAGTATAGGTGAATTGTGAGATTCGCGATCGCCCGGTCAGAGCCGGTTCGGACACCTGGGTCTGGCCGACCGGCACGCCGGAGGTACTCCGCCGCGTGTTTGCACGCCGCGACATCAGCGGGCCGCAAGACCTGCAGCATGACTTGAAGGGACTGCTGCCCGTCGGCCAATTCGCAGCTCTTGCGGCTGCCTGTGATTTACTGGACGCACACCGCGCCGGGCGCGTTGTCATCGTGGGGGATTTCGATGCCGACGGGGCGACCAGTGCCGCGCTGCTCCAGTTGGGGCTCGGCGCCTTGGGGTTTCAGGTGGTGGTTGTCATTCCCGACCGGTTTGAGATGGGCTACGGTTTAACCCCCTCGGCGGTGACCCAGGCCCTGGCCCACGACCCCACCCTGCTGGTCACCGTGGACAACGGCGTGACCAGCTTCCAGGGCGTTGAACTTGCGCGGCAGCGGGGCGTGGATGTTCTGATTACCGATCATCATCTGCCCGGCCCCCAGTTGCCCGCCGCCAACGTGATCGTCAACCCGAACCTGCCCGACGAGTCTTTCCCTGGACCTCATCTGGCCGGGGTCGGGGTGGCTTTTTATCTCTTGGCGGCGCTGGCGCGGCGCCATGGCAAAGCTGCGGAAGTGGCCGGATGGTTGGACCTGGTGGCCTTGGGCACCATGGCGGACGTGGTGCCGCTGGACCGCAATAACCGAATTTTGGTCAACGAGGGGGTGCGACGGATCCGCGCCGGCCGCTGCCGCCCGGGCATTCGCGCATTATTCGCCGTTGCCGGTCGCAGTCTCGCTGAGGCGCGGGCGACAGATCTGGCCTTTTACATCGGGCCGCGGCTTAATGCGGCCGGTCGGCTGGAAGACATGTCCATGGGCGTGCGCTGCCTGACTACAGATGACGATGCCGAGGCGCAAGCGCTGGCGAGTCGATTGGATCATCTGAATCGCGAGCGGCGCGACATCGAAGCCAAGATGCAGGATGAGGCTCACGCCATCGTTGAAGCCCTGGCGCTCGACGGGCGCGAGCTTCCGCCGGCGCTGTGTCTGAGCGGCGCCGATTGGCATCAAGGCGTGGTCGGCCTGGTCGCCTCCCGGGTGAAAGACCGTTTTCATCGACCGGTGTTTGCTTTTGCGCCCGCCGGCGATCGCGAGCTCAAGGGTTCCGGCCGATCCATTCCGGGTTTTCACCTGCGCGACGCGCTGGCAGATATTGCCGCCGCGGCGCCGGATCTGATGACGCGATTTGGCGGCCATGCCATGGCGGCGGGCCTGACTATCCCGAGCTGCAGGCTGCAGGAATTCGCTGCGGCTTTGCGTGAGGCCGCGTTGCGTCGGCTGGAGCCTGAGCAGCTCTCCAAGGCTGTGCTGACGGATGGCGAGCTTAAGCCCGCGGAGATCAGCCTGGAAACGGCGCACATTCTGCGCGACGCGGCGCCCTGGGGGCAGCATTTTCCCGAACCGATGTTTCACGGCCGCTTCACTGTCCTGGCTCGCCGCATCGTCGGCGAGCGGCATCTGAAATTGACCCTGCAGCCGGCGTCCGGGGGGAGTGCTGTGGACGGTATCGCCTTCGGTGCCGGAGCCTTTGTCTGCGCGCCGGGCGAAGAGTTGCATCTGGTCTATCGGCTGGATGTGAATCAGTACCGCGACTATCCCGCCAGGGCGCAATTACTGCTGGAGCATCTGGCCCCGGCAGGTTAAGCGCCCGTTGGGCTCGTGTTAGACTTTTGCGCCGTCAACCGACTAAAGCATCCGACCTCCATGGAAGTGAACCAAATCAGAACGGAAATCGATGACTTGCAAGGGCGCTGCCAGGCCCTGAGGGGGTATCTTTGACTACCAGACCAAGCTGGAGCGACTGCAGGAAGTAGATCGGGAACTGGAGGAGCCGGACGTCTGGAGTGATCCGGAGCGGGCCCAGATGTTGGGCAAAGAGCGCTCTTCTCTGGAGGCCGTGGTCGGCACCCTGGACAAACTGGGCCAGTCGCTCGCAGATGCGGCGGAGATCTACGATCTGGCGCTTGCCGAACAGGATCAAGAGGCATTGCAGGACGTGGCCGAGGATCTGGCCGCGGCCGGGGTGGAGCTGGAGCGGCTCGAGTTTCACCGCATGTTCTCGGGCGAGATGGACGATCACAACGCGTTTCTGGATATCCAGGCGGGTTCGGGAGGTACGGAAGCTCAGGATTGGGCGAACATGCTGCTGCGCATGTATTTGCGTTGGGGTGAGGCCCGCGGTTTCGCCACCGAGTTGCTGGAAGCTTCCCCTGGCGAGGTGGCGGGTATCAAGAGCGCCACAATTCGTTTTGCTGGCGACTACGCGTACGGTTGGCTGCGCACCGAGACCGGAGTTCATCGCCTGGTGCGCAAATCACCCTTCGATTCGGGCCATCGGCGCCATACTTCTTTCGCGGCAGTGTTCGTATCGCCGGAAATCGAAGACGATATCGACATTGCCATCGATCCTTCGGATCTGCGCATCGATGTCTATCGCGCCTCGGGTGCTGGCGGCCAGCACGTGAATCGCACCGAGTCTGCCGTGCGGATCACACACAATCCCACCGGGATCGTGGTGCAGTGCCAGAGTGATCGCTCTCAGCATAAGAACAAGGCCACGGCAATGAAACAGTTGAAGGCCAGGCTGTACGAGCAGGAGCTGCAGAAACGGCGGGAGGAAGCGCAGGCGGTGGAGGAGACGAAATCCGATATCGGCTGGGGTAGCCAGATCCGCTCCTATGTGCTCGACCAGTCGCGCATCAAGGATCTGCGCACCGGCGTGGAGACGGGAAATCCAACGGCGGTGCTGGACGGCGACCTGGATCTTTTTCTTGAAGCCAGCCTGAAGCAGGGGCTATAGGAAGTGCGTCATGGATGATCAATCCGACCGCAAGGAAAATCGCCTGATCGCCGAGCGGCGCCGTAAGCTCAGTGAGCTGCGCGGCGCGGGTGTGCCTTTTCCCAATGACTTTCATCGCGACACGCTGGCGGGGGAGGTCCACGCGACCTGCGGTGACAAGTCCAACGACACGCTGCAGGCAGATGCGATCCCTGTCAGCGTCGCAGGCCGCGTGATGTCCAAGCGGGTCATGGGGAAGGCGAGCTTTGTGCATATCCGCGATCGCTCCGGGCTGATCCAGCTGTTCGTGCAACGGGATGCGGTCGGCGCGGAGCTGTACCAGGCTTTCAAAAGCTGGGACATAGGCGACATCGTGGGCGCGTCCGGGACGGTTTTTCGCACCAGGACCGGGGAGCTGTCGGTGCAGGTCACGGCACTGCGACTGCTGGTGAAGTCGCTGCGACCTCTGCCCGAGAAATGGCATGGCCTGACCGATCAGGAGCAACGCTATCGGCAGCGTTACGTGGATTTGATCGTCAATGAAGATACGCGCCAGGTATTCCGCCAGCGCACTGAAATCATCGCATTCATTCGAAGCTTTCTTGAGTCGCTGGACTTCACGGAAGTGGAGACACCGATGATGCAGGTGTTGCCGGGGGGCGCGCTGGCGCGGCCCTTTGCCACCCACCATAACGCGCTGGACATGCCCCTGTACTTGCGCGTTGCACCGGAGCTGTTCTTGAAGCGCCTGCTGGTGGGCGGGATGGAGCGGGTATTCGAGATTAATCGCAACTTCCGTAACGAGGGCCTGTCGACTCAGCATAATCCGGAGTTCACCATGCTAGAGCTCTATCAGGCCTACGCGGGCTACGAAGAGATCATGGGTGTCACGGAAACGTTGATCCGCGAATGTGCCCGGGCCGTGCTGGGAAGCACCAGCCTTGTGTACCAGGGCGCCGAAGTGGACCTGGCGGTGCCCTTCGAGCGCCTGCGCCTGGAAACGGCAGTGCTGGAATACAACCCGGATATTGAGTCGGAGCGCGTGCGCGATGCCCATTACCTGCGCGGCGTCTGCGAGCGACTGGAGATTCCCCATCAGGCCGGTTATGGCGCCGGCAAGCTCCAGACGGAGCTATTTGAGAAAACGGTCGAGGCCAGACTGTCCCGCCCCACGTTTATCACCCACTATCCGGCGGAGGTCTCGCCGCTGGCGCGATGCAGCGATGGGGATGAGTTCACGACAGATCGATTCGAACTTTTCGTGGCTGGTCGCGAGCTGGCAAACGGTTTTTCGGAGCTCAACGATCCGGAAGAGCAGGCAGCCCGGTTTCGCGAACAGGCGCGCGCCAAAGCGGCCGGCGACGCCGAAGCCATGGTCTACGACGAGGACTACATTCGCGCCTTGGAATACGGTATGCCACCGGCAGGCGGGCTGGGCGTGGGTATCGATCGGCTGGTGATGTTGCTGACCGATTCGCCCTCAATCCGTGATGTGCTGCTGTTTCCCCACATGCGGCCCGAGGCAGCCCCAGACTAGGCCGGTGGAATGGCGTAGGGCAGTGCGGCCCGTTCCAGCCGCGCGCCCTGCGGGGTGTCCAGCGCTAAAGCTGCGGGAAGCTCCGCCAGGGTGACCACAGCCAGCGCCAGATGTGGGGAGCCTGCGGCACTGTTGAGAATCTGCCCCCAGCTGCGACCCTCTTCGTCCACCAGCGTCTGGCCGGGGTCTGGCAGGGCCGACGTACAGGAGAACAGCAGGGTGCGACGCTTCGGGCGGCCCAGATTCTGGGTGCGTGCCACCACCTCCTGCCCCGGATAGCAGCCCTTGGTAAAGCTCACCGCGTCAAGCAGGTCCAGATTCAGCATGTGGGCCGTGAACCGGTCCTGCTCGTCCGCTGTGATCCGGGGCCAGCCATTGGCTATCCACTGCCGATGCCAGTAAGTCAGACCTGCGGCAGCTTCCGGCAGATCCGCCGTCAACTGCTCCAGCGCTGCGATGGGCCCCCAGACTTCAAGGCACCCTGGCGCCGTGGTACGGCCCAGCAGGCTGTCGGTCGCCGTCCAGCTCTGGTCGTCGGCGGCAGCAGGCAGGGGGCTTGGTGAACCGCCCAGGTACACAACTCTCGCCTGCCATTCCTGGTCCCCCGGTAGAACCTCTACTGCGGAACGCAGCACGAACAGCCGCAGCCGATTTGCCAGAGTTTGGGCCTGGGAGGCGTCAGTTGCGAGTAGCCAGTTGCCAGGCTCCAGCCGGGCCAGGCTGAACAGCGCGGTGACCCGGCCCTTGGCGTTCAGCCAAGGAGCCAGCCGCGCGCCGTTGCCGGGGAGACCGGTGACGTCGATGGCGAGCAGGGCCTGCAGGAAAGCGTCCGCATCGGCGCCGCGGACGCGGAGGAAGCGTTGGCTGATCAGGTTAGCGTAAGACATCTCTGTGTTCACGGGGACTCTCTGATAGCAGGCTGCACACCCCACCCGGGGTAGCCCTGTGGGTGCATGGTTATATGGTTTCTGGCAAAATTAAACCATGTCTAACGCCAATCCGTCGCCACCTCCCGAGCCGCAGAGCGTGTCCCATCAGGAGCCGGAGCCCCGGGAGCCCAAGCCCAGGCCGCGAGAGATTGGCGGGCCTGAAGGACCCGAGCCCACTCGCTACGGAGACTGGGAAAAGGCCGGCCGCTGCATCGACTTCTAGGGATATTTCCAGTGCTGAGAAAAGCGCGGTTAAGGTGCACCGCAGGGCATCCCTGGGACATCTTGGGTAAGGAATCACTGTGACATCACAAACGCAACGACCCTTATCACCACACCTTCAGATCTACCGACCCCAGCTCACCAGCGTGTTGTCGATACTCCACCGGGCCACCGGTGTAGCCCTGTCCGTTGGGGCCTTGGTGCTGGTGGCCTGGCTGGTGGCTATCGCTGCGGGTCCCGCGGCCTATTATCAGTCGCTCAGCTTTTTCGGTTCGGCCTGGTTCAAGCTGCTGACGGCCGGCTGGGCCTTTTGCGGTTTTTATCATCTGGGGAACGGTATCCGTCATCTCGCCTGGGACGTGGGCTGGGGTTTTGAGCTATCCCAGGCCTATGCCAGCGGGTGGGCAGTCACTGCCTTCTCCTTTGTTGCGACCGCGTTGTTCCTGGTTCTCGCGTTCGCCTAGGGTGCCGACCGTATGAGCTTGAAAACGCCTCTGGGACGCGTGCTGGGGTTGGGTTCCGCCAAGGACGGGACGGGACACTGGTGGGCGCAGCGGCTGTCCGCGGTGGCGCTGGTCCCGCTTAGCCTATGGTTTGCCGCCGCCCTGGTTGCGTTGCCGGACTTCAGTCACCCGACCCTGACGGCGTTCCTCGCCGGCCCCCTGAATGGCGCCCTCATGATTCTGCTCATGGGCGTGCTGCTCTACCACTCCAAACTGGGCGTGCAGGTGGTGGTGGAGGACTACGTCCATGGTGCCGGCTTGAAGGTTGTGACGCTGGTGTTGTTGACCCTCGTCCACCTGGCTCTGGGTGTCGTCGGGATCTTGGCCATACTGCGCGTCTCCTTCGGGGTGGTCGGGTGAGTACAGCGTACAGTTTTGTCGATCATAGCTACGATGTGATCGTGGTGGGCGCCGGTGGGGCGGGCTTGCGGGCCACCTTCGGACTGGCCGAGCAGGGTTTTGACACGGCCTGCATCACCAAAGTTTTTCCCACCCGAAGCCATACCGTGGCCGCTCAGGGCGGCATTAGCGCGGCGCTCGGTAACATGGGCGAGGACGACTGGCGCTGGCACATGTACGACACCATCAAGGGCTCGGATTGGCTCGGTGATCAGGACGCCATCGAATACATGTGCAAGGAAGCGCCGGCCGCCGTGGTGGAATTGGAGCATTATGGCGTACCCTTCTCGCGCACCGAGGACGGCCGCATTTATCAGCGCCCCTTCGGTGGCATGACCACCCATTTCGGTGAGGGAACGGCCCAGCGGACCTGCGCGGCCGCCGATCGAACCGGTCACGCGATGCTGCACGCCCTGTATCAACAGTCGCTGCGCCACGATGCGAAATTCTTCATTGAGTACTTTGCAATCGACCTGCTTATGGAAGACGGGGTTTGCCGGGGTGTCACGGCCTTGGACCTGGCCACCGGGGAACTGCACCGCTTCCGCGCTCAAATGGTGATTCTGGCGACGGGAGGGTACGGGCGCGCGTATTTCTCCTGTACGTCCGCCCATACGTGCACTGGCGATGGGAATGCCATGGTGCTGCGGGCCGGTCTTCCCCTCCAGGACCTGGAGTTCGTGCAGTTTCATCCCACCGGGATCTACGGCGCAGGTTGCCTCATTACGGAGGGTGTGCGCGGCGAGGGTGGTTACCTAACGAACAGCGACGGCGAGCGTTTCATGGAACGTTATGCCCCCAACGCCAAGGATCTTGCGTCCCGGGATGTGGTCAGCCGGTCCATGACCATCGAAATTCGCGAGGGTCGCGGCGTAGGCGCCGATCGGGATCATATCTTCCTGCATCTGGAGCATCTGGGTCCTGAGGTGATCGAGGAGCGTTTGCCGGGAATCGCTGAGACGGCGCGGATCTTTGCCGGCGTGGATGTGACCCGGGCACCCATCCCGGTGCTGCCAACGGTGCACTACAATATGGGCGGCATACCGGCCAACTACCATGGCGAAGTCCTGACCTGCGACGAGCAGGGGGACGAGCACGTCGTCCCAGGTCTCATGGCCGCTGGCGAAGCGGCGTGCGTGTCCGTGCACGGGGCTAACCGGCTCGGCTCTAACTCGCTGTTGGATCTCGTGGTGTTCGGGCGCGCCGCCGCCCATCGTTGCCGGGAGATCGTGGACGCGGGCGCCCGACAGGCCCCGCTGGCAGCAGACGCGGGTCAGACCACCATCGATCGCCTAGATAAGTTGCGCCACGCTCGGGGGGCGGAGCCCACGGCCAAACTGCGGCTGGCCATGCAACGGGTCATGCAGGACCATGCCGCGGTTTTCCGCACCGGCGAATCGCTGCGCGAAGGAATCGAGAAACTGCAACAGGTGGTGGATGCTTTTGCTGATGTGGGCGTCTCGGACCGGTCACTGATCTGGAACACGGACCTGATTGAGACCATGGAACTGGAGAACCTGCTGGGTCAGGCCATGGGCACTATCAAGTCCGCCGAGAACCGGCGTGAGAGTCGCGGCGCCCAGGCCCGCGAGGACTATCCGGAGCGGGACGATGAGAACTGGATGAAGCATACGTTGTCCTGGGTGGGGCCCGATGGCAGCGTGCGCTTTGGTTATCGCAAGGTGCAGTTGGAAACCCTGACCGATGAGGTCGCAAGCGTGCCGCCAAAGGCACGGGTTTATTAGGTGAGCTGAAAGTCATGGCGCAATTTCGACTACCCGCTAACTCCCGCATCAAGCCCGGCCGAGTCCACGAGGCTCCTTCCGGCGCCCGCAATACCAAGCGCTTCCAGGTTTACCGCTACGATCCGGACAGCGGCGAGAATCCGCGGGTTGATAGCTACGATGTGGATATGGATGGCTGTGGGCCGATGGTCCTGGACGCCCTGATTAAGATCAAGAATGAGATGGACGCCACGCTGACTTTCCGGCGTTCCTGTCGGGAGGGCATCTGCGGTTCCTGTGCCATGAATATCGACGGCACCAACACGCTGGCTTGCACCAAGGCCACTGAGGACGTGAGCGGCACGGTGAAGATTTATCCTCTGCCCCACATGCCGATCGTGAAGGATCTGGTGCCGGATCTCACTAATTTTTATGCCCAGTATGCGTCCATCAAACCCTGGCTGCAGGCCCGTACACCGCCGCCGCCCGACCGGGAGCGGCTGCAGACCAAGGAAGACCAGGAGCTTATAGACGAACCGTCCGCCTGTATTCTGTGCGCCTGTTGCTCCACCTCCTGTCCCAGTTACTGGTGGAACTCGGATCGTTACCTGGGCCCTGCGGCCCTGTTGCAGGCGTATCGCTGGATTGTGGATTCTCGCGATGAGGCGACCGGCGAGCGGCTTGACGCCCTGGAGGATCCGTTCCGGCTGTATCGGTGCCACACCATCATGAATTGCACGCGCACCTGTCCGAAGGACCTCAACCCCGCCAAGGCCATCGGGGAGATCAAGCAGTTGCTGGCGGAGCGTCGCCACTGACCCTCGGGAGCGCAGTGCCCAGTCGGCTGCGCTGGCGTTGCCGCCGCGGCATGCGAGAGTTGGACCGGTTGCTGAGCGGGTTTCTCGAGCAGCGCTACAGTGAGCTGACCGAGCAGCAAAGGGCTGAATTCGAGGCTATTCTTGAGTTCCCAGATCCCCAGCTTTATGCGTACCTTCTCGGTCGTGCAGCCCCCGCCGACCCCAGACTGGCCAAACTCATCCAGTTCATTCGCGACCACGGTCGTTGTTGAGGCAGGGACGTCCCTGGCGCTGCTCGGTTACTGGTGGGGCGGCCATGGGCTGGCGCTGCTCAGCGTGCTGTTGCAGTCCTGGCCGATGGCGGTTCGGCTGTTGGCTTTGGCGGGTCTGGCCAGCCATGCCTGGCT
>JBFFHS010000019.1:0-50433 GCA_041556855.1 Gammaproteobacteria bacterium | reverse complement strand
CGGGAAGATCTTGAGGTCAGCCTGACCTCAGGCGGGTTCGAGATCGACTACCAGTGGCAGCCGGGTAAAGGCAAGGCGGTGTTCATCATCGCCCGAAAACCGGCGTAAACAAAGCTGTGCTGGCCGATCCCGTCATCGCCGCTGCCTGGGAAATCGCTGGCAAAGGCGAAGCCCGGGCTCGGACGGCTCGAGCCCGGGCAACTGCGCACAGAAGGTCTGGCTGCGGTCGTGGTCCAGATTCCGCGCAGCGCTGCGGTCAGAAACGATAGATGGCTTCGACCCCCCATGATTGACCCGGGGCCGGATAACCCAAGCCTGCGCCGATGTTGAATCGATCCGCAGGATTGCCCTGACTCAGGGAGGTGAAGCGAACCGTGTTCTGAAAATATTCCTCGTCGGATAGATTCTTGCCGTAAAGCGCGATTTCGTAGCGCCCATCGGCTGCTACATAGGCGACCCTGGCATCGATCAGTGTGATGTCGCTCTGCCCGATCAGCGGATCATTGAATTGGGTGTGAAACAGCTCTGACTGATAGCTGACCTGGCCGAATAGGTTGATTTGCGCCCCTTCCGATAGGTTGAAGCTGTAAGTCCCGTTGACGTTCAGCTTCCACTCCGGCGCGTTCTGCAGCGTATTGCCGGATAAGTCGGCGACGCGCGTTTCTCCCGCAGCGGCGCCACGACATTCACCGGCGAGTTCTTCTGGTGTCGCATCCGGCGGGCAAATCCCGTTGGCCGATATAAACCGGTCGAATTCTGCGTTCAGATAACCCAGGCTGGCATTGAGGACAAACTCGGGCACCGGTCTGGCGGATAGCTCCAACTCCACGCCCCACACCGTGGCGTCGGCGGCGTTGGTCGTTACGGTCAGTCCATTCTGAAAAGTGGACACCTGCAGATCCGTGTAGTCGTAATAGAATATGGCTCCGTTGACGCGCACGGTTCCGTCCGCCAGGTCACTCTTCAGCCCGAGCTCATAGGACAAGACCTCCTCGGGGCTGAAGGACGGCGAGCCGTCAAAGGCATTCCAGCCGCCGGACTTGAAGCCCTTGGTAATGGAGCCGTAAAACATGGTGTCGGCGTCCGGTCTGTACTCCAGCACCGCGCGCGGCGAGAAGTCATCCCAGCTCGCCTCCTCGGTTCGAGTGAAGAACTGAACCACGGAGCCTGTGCTGGCAAGCCCGGAGTTATCGCCGAATATAGCGCCAACACTGGTGAAGTCTGATTTCTCTTCGTCGGACCAGCGGATCCCCAGCGTGCCCCTCCATTGGTCGGAGAAGTCGTAGGAGGCCTCGCCGAATATCGCCCAGGCGTCCGTTTCATCGTCGTTCGGGATGATGAAGCTGACGACTCCAAAGGTCGGATGCGTTTCGCGCCCAAGTCCGAGAGCTCCCTTTTTGTCCTCGGTCAGGTAATAGGCACCGAGCATCCAGTTAACAGGGCCCTCACCGGTAGAGGACAAACGCAGCTCTTCTGATAACTGGTCGGACTCGTATTGAAAGTAAGAGCGCGTCACTTCGATCTCGGTGCCGTCCGTGTTGAAGAAGAAGTCGCTTTCGTAGTCACGATATCCAGTGATGGACGTGAGCTCCAACGAGTCTGACAGTCTGATGTTAAGCGTTGCCGTCAGGCCGGACATCTGCCAATCGTGAAAGGTAGGCAAGTCATTCCGAGTTTCGCCAAAGGCCTGAGGCAACGCCCCCAGGACAATGGCCATGGACAAATCGTCCAGCGGCTTCGAAGAGCGGTTACCGCTCTCAAAGTCGGTGTAGTCAGCGATGAGAGTAAAGTCGACGTTGTCGGCTTCGTAGCCGAGGATGCCGCGTAGCGCGTACATATCCTGATCGTCGATTTCTTGGCTGCCACCCGGCTCCAAGTCATCGGTGAACCCGTCATCTTTGAGATACCGGCCGGCCAGGCGCGCTTGCCAGGTTTCGCTTATCGGACCGCTGACAGCGCCCTTGATTTCCTGGCGGCTGAAGCTGCCAAAACCCGCGCCCACGTAGCCCTCCAATTCCTCGGTGGGCATTCGCGAGAGGATGTTGATAGCGCCGCCCGTGGCGTTGCGCCCGTAAAGTGTGCCTTGCGGGCCTTTGAGCACTTCTATCCTTTCGACATCCAGGAACTGCGCCAACCCCATCTGCGGCCTGCCCAGATAAACCCCGTCCATGTGGATGGCAACGCTTGGATCGATAGTGACGCCGAAGGCATCGGTGCCGATCCCGCGCACGTAAACCTGTGCTTCGCCGCCGGCGCGGCTGAAAGACATGCCCGGTATCTGAACGTACAAGTCCATCACGTCGTCCACGGCAAGTTGCTCCAGGGCGTCACCGGTAATGGCAGCGATTGCGATCGGCACATCCTGAAGGCTTGCCTCCCGCTTTTCAGCAGTCACAACGACTTCCTCAAGCACTTGAGATTCCTGGGCCATCGGGCTGCCTGCCAGGAGTGCTAGTCCGACGCTCCCGGCCAGTAACTGTGAGCGAAACATCATCATCTTTGTTCTCCTTTTTGCTATTCGCCAGACCCTTCGCCAGCCGTGCCTCTCTGCCACGGGTCGGCCAGACCGCCCGGCCATTTCGCGGTTCCGATGCACCCCAACCTCATAGATGTTGCGAAATAGCAACAATGACAACAGGGCACACTGGGCATAAAGACTGATCTAGGCTTTGATCGGTGCCCGACTGTTGTAATTCTGCCGGACCCGCCCCTCAGCTGTCTACGGGAAAACCCGCCCCAACGTTATTCGGCTGGTGTTGGTCGCTTCGCTCCGCTGAGGTCAGTCAGCGCGGCCACGGCCTCCAGGTACTCTTCCATGAGCCGCCGCATCACCTGACGGCAGGTCTCCACGGTATCGATCTGGCCAATCACCTGGCCGGTGGGACTGCACGCCACCGCCTGGGTGTCGGCAACCCCGCCATAGCGCTCCACTCGGCGCATGGCATCCGCTGTGGCCAGGCCCTGCAGGGGCATGCCCAGGGTGGGTGGGGCGTCGGGAGCCGCCCAGGCCTCGCTCCAGGCATTGCGCAGCATCCGGCTGGGTTTGCCGGTCCAGGAGCGGGTGCGCACCGTGTCCTCGCTGGTTGCCGCCAGGTAGGAATCCCGCTGGGCCGGCTGCAGGTTGGACTCGGCCACGGTGAGCCACAAGGATCCCGTCCACACCCCCTGGGCGCCCGTGGCCAGAGCGGCGGCGATCTGCCGGCCGTTGCCGATACCGCCGGCGGCGATCACGGGCAACGGCGCAACCGCATCCACCACCTGGGGCCAGAGCACGATGGAGCTCACCTCGCCCACGTGGCCGCCGCCCTCCGAACCTACCGCCACCAGCAGGTCCACGCCGGCCGCCTGGTGTTTGGGGGCATGGCTGACCCGCCCGCAGAGGCCGGCGACGCGGCGGCCCGTGGCTTGAATGCGCGCCACCAGATGCGGCGGCGGCGCGCCCAGGGCGTTCGCCACCAGCCGGCACTTCTCATGAGTAAGCGTCACCTCCAACAGGGGCATGACGGTTGCGGCCGTCCAGCCTAAAAGCCCCGCCTCGTCGTCGGGGTCCGGCCACTCCGGCACGCCGTGAGCGCGCAGCAGCCGCTCTATGAACTCCGCATGCTCCCGGGGGATCTGGGCTTTGAGCTCGCGCGTGAGGGTGCTCGCATTCGCGGCGCTATCCGGGTCGTCGCCTTGAGGCAGGATGATGTCTACGCCGTAGGGCCGATCGCCTACCGCTGCATCCAGCCAGGCCAGCTCCCCTTCCAGCTGCTCGGCGCTGAAATAGGCGGCGCCCAGCACGCCGCAACCACCCGCCTTGCTGACCTGGGCAACCACGTCCCGGCAGTGGGAGAAGGCAAAAATCGGCACGTCGATGCCGAGCAGATCGCAGATCGAAGTGTGCATCGGTGAGGCCGCCTACAGAAACACGTCGCCGCCGTTGGGGCTTAGGGTCTGGCCCTGAAAATGATGGGCCTCGTCGGAGGCCAAAAACACGTAGGCCGGCACGATGTCATCCACATCGGCGATGCGCTGTTTCGGAATCGACAAGCGGATCTCTTCCAGCAGCGCATCCGGCACGTCTTTGAGAATCGGGGTGCGGGTTGCGCCAGGCGCGACGCAGTTGACGTTCACGTTACGCTGGCCGATCTCTAAAGCCAGGCTGCGGGTCATGGAAATGATGGCACCCTTGGCCGCCGTGTACGGCGTCAACCCGGGTGAACCGCTGTAGGCAAGCTGGGAGGCGGTGTTGATGATCTTGCCGTAGTCCTGCTCGTACATCATGGGCAACACCTTGCGGGTGCATAAAAACGTGCCGCGCAGGTGCACGGCGAGAATCCGGTCCCAGATCGCCACGTCCATGTCCTGCAGCGGCATCACCTGGGCAATCCCTGCGTTGTTGACGAGAATGTCGATGCCGCCAAGGGCTTTCAGACTCTGGGCTACCAGGGCATCCACCTGCTCCGCTTCGGCAACGTCCGCGCGCACGGCAAAGGCGCGCCCGCCAAGCGCTTCGATGCTGGCCACATTCTCCTCGGCAGCGGCCTGTTCCCCCTCGTCGGGATAATTGATGACCACTGCTGCGCCCTCGTTGGCGAAAGCCAGAGCCACCCCGCGGCCGATGCCGGTGCTGGCACCAGTGATTAACGCGCGTCTGCCGTTGAGTTTTCCCATCGCGATCCCCCCTGCGCCCAGCGGCGGTCGCCGGCGTGAGCGACCCATGAAGCAGCGAATAGGCTACTTGAAGGCACCGGTCACGACCACTGGGCCCGGTACGCTTCGGTTACAATGCCGGCGGCCGGCTATGGGGGTGGCACGTGAAAGTTGCGGTGGTTTTTGGCGGCACCAGTATGGAGCGCGATGTGTCCGTCGCGACCGGTGCCCAGGTGATCCAGGCACTGAAGACCCGCGGCCACCAGGTGCTGGCTGTCGACAGCCAGCGCGGCCGCCTGTCTGCCGCCGAGGAAACCCAGCTACTGAGCGAGCAAATCGCGCCGGCGCCGCCGGAACGCCTGAATGCTGCCAGCGGCTTCGCCGCCGTGATGGACGCGGTGGAGGCGACGCCCGTGGACGTGGTGTTTCTGGCGCTGCACGGCGGCAGCGGCGAGGACGGCACCGTGCAGGCCGTGCTGGACATGGCGGGGCAGGCCTACACGGGCAGTGGCCATCTGGCGAGCGCTCTGGCCATGGACAAGGACATCGCCAAGCGGTTGTTTCTGGCCGCGGGCGTGCCCACGCCCCAATGGCTGATGGCGCCGGCGACGGTGGAGCAGGTCGCGGCCCGGGTGGGATTTCCCTGCATCGTCAAACCCAATCAGCAGGGCTCCACCGTGGGCTTAAGTCTGGTCCGTGAGCCCGCCGAACTGGCCGCGGCGGTCGCGGTAGCGGAAGCGTACGATCGGGAAGTGATGGTGGAAGCGTACATTCCCGGCCGCGAGCTCACCGTGGGCATTCTGGCGGGCGAGGCCTTGCCGGTGGGCGAGATCATTCCGTTGACGGGGGAGATCTTCGACTACCAAGCCAAATACCAGGCCGGTGGCGCCGATGAGATTTTTCCGGCGGATATCAGCCAAGCGGACGCCGGCGCCATTCAGGCGCTGGCGCTCAAGGCTCACGAAGCGCTGAAGCTGTCGGGCTACAGCCGGGTGGATTTCCGTTTCGATCCCGCGGGTCATTTCTGGTGCCTGGAGGCCAACACGCTGCCGGGACTGTCTGCGGCCAGCCTGCTGCCCCGAGCGGCCGCGGCCGCGGGGATGGATTTTCCCGAGCTCTGTGAGCGGATCTGTGAGCTGGCCCTGGCGCAGGCCCGGCAACAGCGGGCCTAGTGATCGGCCCCCGCGGCGGTGGGCAGCGGCGGCAGGGATTTGATATAGGCGCCGATCGCTTCCCGGTCCTCGCCGGTGAGCTTGGCCGTGTTCTCCACCACCTCGCCCATGGAGCCGGAGACGAAATCACCATCCGGCTCCATGCCGATTTCCAGATAAAACGCAATGTCGTCGGCCGACCAGTCGGGTAAGCCGTCCTCGTGGGGCGTGATGTTGGGCACGATGTCATCTTCCGGCCCATCCGGATTGCCGGCGAAGTCCTGGGTTTGATCCAGACCGCCCAGCCCATCGCGCGGTGTATGGCATTCGGCGCAATGGCCCAGATGGCGGACCAGATACTTGCCGCGGTTCAACTGATCGTTCAGTTCGGGATCGGGCTGGAACGGTCCCTCCTCCAGATAGCGTCTTTTCCAGACCATCAGCGGCAGACGGAAGCGGGCATACCAGACCAGCTCGTGGTCCCGGTTCTCCCGCTTCACCGCGGGCACGGTGTCCAGATAGGCCTTCAGGGCTTTAAGATCGGCGTCCGTCATCCCGGTATAAGCCGTGTAGGGAAACGCCGGATAGTAATGGGCGCCATCGGGGCTGACGCCTTTGCGAAAGGCGCGAATGAATTGGGCTTCGCTCCAGCCGCCGATACCCGTGTCCGGGTCGGGGGTGATGTTGGGTGCATAAAACGTGCCGAAGGGGCTCTCCAGCCCCGCACCGCCGGACAACTCGGGTTGTCCTGCCTCGCTGTGGCAGCTGCCGCAGCCGCCCGCGTTGGCCAGATAGGCCCCCTGGGCGACCAAGTCGTCCTGGGCCGCAGCCGCACTGCCCAGCAGCAAAAGGCCGGCCGCGAGGCCGGCCCATGCGCCACAAAGATGCTTAGTTGGCCTGCTTGTAGTTGTCATGGCAGCCCTTACAGGAACCGCCCACTGCGCCGAAAGCCTTGGTAATGGCGGCGCGATCGCCCGTGTCAGCGGCCGCGGCGAAGTTGACGGCTGCTTCCTGGGCTGCGGCCACCTTGGCCTGGAAATCCTCTTCCTGCTCCCAGACGGCGGCAAGCGCATCGGTATCGCCTTGCGCGGATGCCGCCGGGAACACGTCACCGATAGTGGCCATGGTGGAGGCCAGCGCGCTGGCCTGATCGGCGACGTGGTCGTATTCCACTTTGCTGCGCACCAGCGCCGAAATGGCCCCCATGTGCGCGCCCAGCGCGCCCATCACCGCCTTGCGGTAGCTGATCAGATCCTTCGCCGTCGGCTCTGCCAAGGCCGTGGAACCGATGCACAGGATAAGCGCCGCGAGGGACCCGTTTCGAACATGCTTCATAGCCACTCTCCGTTATTCTTGAGGCTTGCAGCGCGAAGGATAGCAGGGGGATACCCATCAGCAACAGCGAAAACGGGGCTTGCGCGCCCGGGTACGTCGGCTGACCCACACTGTGGACGTCCATCTTGCGGTTGGATGCCCAGGCGTTGCGGAACTTCCGCCGGCGGCACCGCTCGCCCCGCGGGGCTGAGGCGCGGGCCGGTCACGCCGAGGCGGGACTCTTGAACGCAGCGATCGCCAGCAGCGCCCAGGCGATCATGAACGACAGGCCGCCCACCGGGGCCGCCATCACCACGATAGTGGGCGCACCGAAGGTGTGCAGATAAATGCTGCCGGAAAAGAAACAGATCCCCGCCACCATCAGCCAGCCGGACCAACGGGGCAGCTTGGAGCCGGGTAACCACTGCAGGGCGAAGGCCACCACGATCAGGCCCAGGGCATGGTAGATCTGAAAGCTGACCGCCGAATTGAAAGCATCCAGCTCGTCCGGCGTCAGCCGGTTCTCCAGGGAGTGGGCGCCAAAGGCGCCAAGCATCACCGCCACGGTCAACAGCAGTGCGCCGATGCCAAAAAACGTCTTGCTCTGGCTGGACATGGACCACACCCCCGAGTCAGTCTGTCTTGGCACCAGTATAGTCGGAATCAGTCCGGGTCCGGCGCGACGCGGCACAGCTTGATGCCGCGGTTGGCGCCGCTGAAGAGGCTGGCCAGGGCTGCCGGCATGTGTTCCAGGCCCTCTTCCACGTCCTCAGCGCTGGTCAGCTTGCCCGCCCGGTACCAGCGTTTGAGTTGGGCCTCCGCGGCCGCGAAATCGGCCGCGTAGTCGAACACGAAAAAGCCCTCCATGCGCGCCCGGCGGCGCACCAGGTTCTTATAGTTGGCTGGACCTGGCATGGGCTTGGTAGCGTAGTCGGTGGCAATGAAGCCGCAGATAACGATCCGGGCATGCAAGGCCAGGTGGTCAAGCGCCTGGTCGAGGATGTCCCCGCCCACATTGTCGAAGAACACGTTCATGCCAGTGGGCAGCAGTGCGTCCAGGCGCTCGTCCACCGCTTCGTGGCGATAGTCAATGGCGGCGTCCACGCCGAGCGAGTCCACCAGCCAGCGGCACTTCTCCCGACCACCGGCAATGCCGATGACGCAACCGGCGCCGGCCGCCCGGGCCAGTTGCACCGCGGTGGAGCCGATGCCGCCGGCCGCGGCAGACACCACCACCGTGTCGCCCGGCGCCATCTCGCCCACCTTGAGCAGGCCGAAGTAGGCCGTCAGCCCGGCAGCCCCCAGTGCGCCCAGGCTGGTGGAATAGGGTTTGACGGGGTCGGCTACCTTGCGCACCGACAGCACGCCGCCGTTGGCCGCGCTCTGAATGGAGTAGTCCTGCCAACCCGTGGAGGCCACGACGATCTCGCCGGGCTTGTAGTCCGGATGCCGGCTCGCGGCGACGACGGCCACGCCCCGGCCGCGCATGACATCTCCGACCGGCACTTTCTCGTGCATGCTGCGGCCCTCGGAAATGTAGCCCCGCTGGGCCGGCGAAGTCCCCAGGCACAGCGTCTTGAGCAGAAACTCGCCGTCCGCGGGTTCTGGCACCGGTTGTTCCACGAACTGGAAATGGGTCGCACCCACCAGCTCGCCGGGTGCTGGCCGGCGGGCGAGCCGCCACTGTCGGTTTTTCATGGGGTCCGCACTTTCCACAACTGGGCAGTTTCCTCGGAGACGTTTAGCATGCTGTTATTGTCAATCAGTCGAGACGACGCTATGAAGCTTTATCACTGCGCTAAGACCCGCTCAAGCCGGGTCCTGTGGCTGCTGGAGGAACTGGGGCTTGAGTACCAGCTTGAGGCCATGCCCTTCGACCCCAAGGCCCTGAAGGCACCCGATTATCTGGAAATCAGCCCCCTGGGCAAGGTGCCGGTGCTGGTCGATGACGCAGTGACCATGATGGAATCCGTGGCAATCATGCAATATCTGCTGAACCGCTACGGCGAGGGGCGCTTGGAGCCGGATCACGACGGCCCGCACTACGGCGAGTTCTTGCAGTGGATGCATTTTGGCGAGGCCACCCTGATGGGGCCCATCTCCCAGGTGCTGCAGCACGCTCTTTTCCTGCCAGAGGATCAGCGCCAGCCCGAAGTGGCGGAGCAGGGCCGGCGGACCTTTACCGCTTACGCCGGCGTTTTGAATCAGACCCTGGCCAACCAGAACTATCTCATCGACGACGAATTTACCGCCGCGGATATCGTCGTGGGCTACAGTCTGTTCGTTGCCGACATGGCCAACATGCTGCCGGCCAGGTCGAACCAGTTGACCGCGTACTACGACCGGCTCAAGGCCCGCCCCGCGTTTCAGTCGGCTACCGCCTAGTCGCGCTGATGGGCCTCGATACGCAGGCCCGCCGGTGAGGCGAAGGCGATCGCCGGGCCGGTTCCGAACAGGGTAGTCACCGGGCCGTAGTCCGTCACGGCAATGCCGGCCCCTTCAAGTCGTGCGCGCAGGGACGCCAGGTCGCCGGTCATATAGCTCACATGCAGCGTGCCCAGCGCCTTCGGCTTCGCCCGGGGATATCGGTTTGCGCCGTCCACGCCCTGATAGTCTACGATTTCGATCCGTCCGAAATGCTCGTGGGCATGACCCAGGACACTGACGTCCAGGCCGGCACCCGGCGGCAGCCCCACCATGCGCTCGATCTCCGGGCCCTTAAGGATGTTATCGGACAGAATGTCCAGGCCCAGCATGTTGACGTAGAAGGCCTTCTCGTCCGTCGCGCTGGGCACGATGGTGATCACCGGACCAATGCCGGCGAAGCCCTTGTTTGTGTAGGGCAGATCCTCGCCGATCACCTCCAACATCACGATGTTGGTCTCATCGTGACCCTTCATGTGAATCTCGCGAAAGCGGGTGCCGTCGGGTGAAGTGACTTCGCTCGGACTGTCGTTGCGGAATTCCTCGCCCGAGGCTTTCAGTTCGGCGAAGCGCGCCGGCAGGTCGCGAGCGTGAATGTCCAGATTCTTCGGCAGGAGGTCGTAGACCTGGGCACCCGCGCGCACCGGCGGATCCGGATCCACGAACTCCACCAAGTGCAGCATGCCGTGGTGTTCACCCGGCGTATGCACCATGGCCTGGCGGCTGATGTCCTCGGGCCGGATCGACCAGAGCTGAGCCAGGCCGGGATCGGGGCCGGCGCGCTGATCCAGCACCGCAAATCCCAGCTTGCCGACCCACAGGGCCAGTGCTGTGTCCAGATCGGCGACGCCGACGGTAACGTGATGCCAGGATGCCATGTTGAACTCCTCCTGTTGGGTATCAGTTCTTGGCTCAGCCCCACGGGGCGCGGTTGGTGTCTGGGGTTGGCATGCGCTCATAAGGCCCGCCAACATGATCGCGCTGTGCGCCGCGGCGATCCCCCATCGGGTCACCTCAAGACGCCGCGCGCTCGTGGATTTCGATGCGCATCCCCGCCGGGGTCGTCACTGCGATGGCCTCGCCGGAACCGAACAGGGTGCTGACGTTGCCGTACTCAGTCACGGGGACGCCGGCAGCAGCCAGCCGCGCTTTCACGGCCGCCAGGTTTCCCGTCATATAGGTGATATGCAGCGTGCCCAGGGCTTTGGGTTTTGCCTGGGGATACCGATTGGTGCCGCGGACACCCTGATACTCGATGATCTCCATGACACCGAGCGTCTGGTCACCGCCCATCATGCTCACGTCCAACCCGGAGCCGGGCGGCAGGCCGATCATGGCTTCGATCTCGGGTCCCGTCAGCAGGCTTTCGGACTTCAGCGTCAGGCCCAGGGCCTCGGCATAAAAGCGCTTCTCCGCCGGCGCATCCGGGACGATGCCGATCAGCGCGGTGACCCCGGCATAGCCCTGGGGTGTGTAGAGTTCCGCGGGTAAGCTGCCGCCCACCACCTCCAGCAGCACGATATTGGTGTCGTCGTGGCCCTTCATTTGTCCTTCGCGGAAGCGCCCGCCGCTGCCGGAGCTGGCCTCTTTGTAGGTCTCGGTGCGAAATACCTGACCGGCAGCGACCATCTCGGCAAACCGTGCCGGCAGATCCCGCACGCTGATATCCAGGTTCTTCGGCACCATGTCGTAAACTTCCGCGCCGGCCCGTACGGGTGGATCCGGATCCACGAACTCCACAAAATGGACCATGCCGTAGTCCTGTCCCGGGGTGCGCACCATGGCCTGGCGGCTGATGTCCTCAGGCTGCAAGGACCACAGCTGGGCGAGTCCGCCATCGGGGCCGTCGCTGCGAGCCACCACCTCGAACCCGAACTGCTCCACCCACAGGGCTAAGGCCACGTCAAGATCAGCGACCCCGACGGTGACGTGTTGAAAGGAGCCCAGATCAGTGTCCGGCACTGACGCAGGTTCCGCCGGCGCCGATGGACTCGGGGGCGTCGCAGGCGGTGGTGGTTCGGCCGGGCCGCAGCCCGTCAGAGCCAGCGTCGCCAGCAGGTAGAAGGCCAGTGGGGTGGCAGACAGTCGCGTCGTGGGCATCTTCAACATCGGGCTGCTCCCTGTGCTAGGTGCGCGCGGCGCACATTAATGGTCAAACGGAACTTCCGCGGCTTTGCACAGGAACCGCATCAGCGGGTCGGCGGCCCGGAAGCACTTTTCCACGTCCTTGATGAAGTGGCTGGTTGCGAGCCTTTCATGGCTCAGCTCAGTTACGGCGATGAAATCCTTGCGCTTGATATCTTCGATATGTTCGTCGGTCTTGGCGAAACCCCGCGGCGGTCGCGTCAGCGCGGTACCTGACAGGCGAAGCCGGCGCTTGAAGTTAACGTCAGTGATCACCGCGGTCCAGTCTCGCGGCCGCCCGGCAATCCGTGCCCGGATGCGCTCGAGGAACTCCGGGCCGGGACGCCAGGTGCCGGCCGCCAGGAAGACCTGGTCCGGGTCGATGTGCACGTAGTAGCCGGGGGCATGCACGTCCTTGCCCTGCTCGTGGCGAAACTGGATGCCCAGGTTGGTTTTATAGGGCGTTTTATCCCTGGAGAAGCGGATGTCGCGATAAGGGCGCATCAGGGACCCGCCCACTTTCTTAGGCCAGGCCACGAAGCACGGGGCAAAATCGGCCAGCGGCACGGCAAAGGCCTCGATAAAGTCCAGCGCCGGCCCCCGGACCTCCTCTTCATAGCGCGCCTTGTTGGCCTGGAACCATTCGCGATGGTTATTGGCGGCCAGTTCGTCGAAAAAGCGCACCAGCGTGGGCGAGAAGCCGGCAAAGTGGGTAGCAGCCATGGTTATTGTGATTAGGGCGACCCGGATCATCTTAGCTCATGGGGCCATCCAACGGGATCGTTCAGGCGGGGTTCAGACACCTGTCCTTAGGGTGGTCTGGAAGCGGCAAGGCAGAGCAGCCATGAGCGAAGCACATCGAGAGCGGGCACGGGTCTGCGCGCTGGCGGCCATATTGGCCTACGCGAGCGGGGCCACCGCTGATCGTCAGGCCGGCGTCTCCGTGAGCGCAGGCATGACCCGCGCGGCCGTGGAGCAGACGGGCGATCTGGAATGGTTTGCTGAAGGCGAGCTGGTGGTCTGGGGCGTCAACGCTGTCGCTGGCGGCCTGGGCGTCGCCGAGGCAGGTGAGGATCCTCTCTCCGGCGCCGGGATCCGCTTTCATCTGGCGCCGAATCTGCCGATGACCGGTTCCTTTAGGGGCTATGAGCTCAATGGCGTGGAACTGGATGTCGGTACCCTGGGCCTGTCACTGAGGTTCTAGCCCTGCAGAAGGCCGCTATTTGAGCTGGCTGGTTCGCAGCGGCATACTGCCGAAGCCGCCGGCCGACTCCCGGCCAGCTTTTTTCTGGAGCCCCTATGACCACTGCAGCCGCGCGCCACATTCTGGTGGCGACCGAAGAAGCCTGCCAAGACCTCAAAGATCAGATCGAAAACGGGGCGGATTTCGCTGCCCTGGCCGCTGAGCATTCCCAGTGCCCGTCGGGCAAGCAGGGTGGCGAGTTGGGCAGCTTCTCGCCCGGGCAAATGGTGCGCGAGTTCGATGAGGTGGTCTTCAGCGCTGACGTGGGACAGGTCCACGGCCCGGTCCAGACCCAGTTTGGCTACCATCTGATCGAGGTCACCGAGCGCACCGACTGAAGCGTTTTCCCGTGGCGAAATCGCCCCAGCGGATTGCAGGCTTGCCTCCCTTGGAAGGATTCCGCGCTGCATGCAAGCGGCGTGCGCAGAGCCACGGGGCGCGTTTTCAACTAGACCCGGCCGAGACTGAGTTCTGGTTCGACCCCGGTCTCGCCTGATCGCAATCGAATCCCCGGCGGTTGTCCCGCAATGCATGTCTGTCACGTCAATCTCTCGGCAGAGCTTGGCGGCGGCACCCTGCAGACGCTGGCCCTGATCCAAGCCCTGGGCAGCCGCGTGCAGCAATCGGCGGTGGTGCAGCGGGGCACGCCGCTGCACCATGCCCTCTCCGAACTGGGCGGGCTCGATATTCGCCCGGTGCGCAACTCCCTGTGGGCTGCGGCGCGGGCCAGCGGCGGCGCGGATCTGCTGCATATTCACGAGGGCCGCAGCGTGACCATTGGCGCTCTGCGCTCCCTGACCCGGGGCACGCCCTTCGTGGTCGTGCGGGGCGTCTGGCAGCCCCCCAACCCGAGCGGATTGTCTCGCTGGCGCTATGAGCGGGCGGCGGCGGTGGTGCCCATTTCCACGCCCATTGCCGAGCTCATGCGCGCCTACAGTGGGCGGCTCAGGCTCACCGTAATCCCGGACTGTGTGCGGCCCCTGGACCAGGACCCGGAGCAATCCAGGGCGCTTAGGGCCGGCGCCGGCGGCCGACTGGTCGTTGGGCACGTGGGTTCTCTGCAGGATGCGGTAAAGGGCCAGAGCCTGATTCTCAAGGCGGCTCGCCGCCTGGCGGTCTCCCATCCGGATGTGGTGTTCTGGCTGCTGGGCGAAGGTCCCGATCGGGCTCGTCTGGAGCAACTGGCGGCGGGCCTTGATAACGTGGAGTTCAAGGGTTGGGCGGACCGCATGGGCGATTATTACGGCGCCATGGATATATTTGTCTTTCCCTCCAGGAAGGAGGGCCTGGGTTCGGCCCTGCTGGAAGCCATGGCCTTCGGTCTGCCCGTGGTAGCGGCCCGGGTGGGCGGTATCCCGGACCTGGTCAGCCCTGAGGACAACGGACTGCTCATCGGGCCCGATAGCGTGACCGAGTTAAGCGCTGCGGTAGCCCGTCTGGCCCGCGATCCGGCGCTGCGGCAGCGGCTGGGCGCCGCCGCGGCTCGGCGGGTGCGGGATTACTCACCTGAGCGGCGCGCTGAGCGCTATCTGGCGCTGTATGAGCAGGTGCTTGGCGCCGGGCAGGTTTAGTCGCCGCGCCGTTTGCGGGCGATCGCCACCAGGGTGCGGCCGAACAACGCAATGCCGCTGTTCTGCGCCCGAGCCAGCGCGCTGTCGCCGTGCTCCCGCCAGGTCTTGAAACGAATCAGAGGAATCAAAAAGCTCAGCGCCATGGATGTGCGCTGGTATTTGTCGGTGTGCAGCTCAACAAGCTTCAAACCACACTGGGCTAACCGCCAGCGGTAGCGATCCAGAGTATGGGCCGTGATGTGCTGGGAGACCGGGTCCCGCACGGCGGGGTCCAGGGGCGGAAAGCCGTAGAAATAGCCGGTGAACAAAAAGCGCAGGCGAGACTTCAGGGTCAGCACGTTGGGTGTGGTGAGCACGAAGCGCCCGTCGGTCCTAAGCACCCGCGCGACCTCGGAGAACAGGGTAACGTGGTCTTCGATGTGCTCTGCCAACTCGACCGCCAGCACCAGATCGAAACTGGCATCCTCATAGGGCAGGTGAGCATCGGCATCGACCTGCCGACACTCCACATCGGAAACCTGGAAGTCTTGCGGATACAAGTCGCAGGCAGCAACCTGATACCCGGCTGCCTTGAGCTGAAAGCTCAGCGCGCCTCGGCCGGCGCCGATATCCAGCACCCGCACGCCCGGCCCCGGCGGCACCTGCGCCTTGATCACCGCAAGGGTGCGATCATGCAGGCCCCGGGCGGCCAGCGCTGCGGGCTCGGTGCCGGGCTCGTCGTTCACAGCGGGTGCTGCACCATGGTTCAATAGGCAAGATGCTGCGCGGGATGCTGATCATACAAGGCACTCTCCTGGGTGCCAAAGCCCGCGGGATGGCGCCATGACCGCCATTGTCAGCCCCTTTGCTATTCAGTCTCTGCCGGCACAGGCGCGTTTTTATAAACACGCCTTTCGCAGCGGCACGGCCAACAGCTCCCGGGTCGGTCGGTTACTGAACCGGATTGCCTTTTACGCTTGCGAGACCTTCGCCAACCGGCCCAGCTATGGACGCTTCGCCTACGGCCTGGGCGAACGCACCACATCGATTCGTTTCGATGCCCGCAACCGCCAGTACTCTGCCATTTACTTCGACGCGTTTCTGCCCATCTACGAACCGGACGTCACTGCGACGCTGCTCGAGTTTGCCCCGGCCGATGGGGTGTTCTACGACATCGGCAGCAACTGGGGTTATTTCTCACTGTTTCTGGCGGCGACGCCCGGTTTTAAGGGTCAGATCCATGCCTTTGAACCCTGGCCGCCCACCTATGCGGATCTCGCCAGCATGGTCCGGCAGGCGGGCCTGGACGGTGTGATCAGCACCCATCGCAAGGCCGTGGGTGCGGCTCCGGGGGCTGTGCTGATGCAGTGTGGCCGCCACTCAGGCCTTGCCCAGATCGTCGAGGCCGCCGGCGATGGGCGGCAGGAATCCGTCGAGCAGGTCACGCTGGACGGCCTGGAGCTGACGCCACCGGACATTGTCAAGCTGGATGTGGAGGGCGCCGAGGCGGCCATACTGCGCGGTGCACAGCAGCTGCTGGCAGACAGCCGCCCGGCCGTTATTCTCGAGCATACTCCCGGCGCACCAACGGCCACCAACCTGCTGGCCGACCAGAGCTACGCCCTCTATCAGCCGCTACCGACCCTGGGCACCGCGGCGCCCCGCCGCCTGACCCTGCGCGGCCTGACCAGTGGGGAGGTTCAGGCGCTGGCCCAGCGCTGTAACCTGCTGGCCTTTCCCGCCGAGCGACGCGCCGAGCTTGAGAGCTATCTGGTCAGCGCCTAGTGTGGCCTGGCTTTACGCCCTGGCCAGCAGGACTTGATAGCGGTCCATGACGACCCGCCAACCCTGGGTGAGCATGTGCTCGATGACCAGCTTGCCCTTGCCGCCGCCCGGCTGAGCGCAATCGTCGATCAGCACGATGCTGTTGTCGTGCAGGCGGCTTTCGATGGCCAAAAATTCCTGCAAATGGTGTTCCTGGCTGGCCTTCTGTACAGCCTGGTCCCGCGGGTCGTAGTCGTAGCTGTCCAGGTACAGGAAGTCTACCGGGGTCTGAAACTCACTCAAGAACGCCACCGAGTCCTGGGCGGCAAAGCTGACGGCATCGCTGAGATTCTGGGTGGCCACGGCCGCGCGCGCTTCGGCAATGGCGGTGGGATCGATATCGACGCTGTGTAGATGGGCGCGGTGCTGTTGCGCCCACAGTCCGAACACGATGGTGGAGGCGCCATCCCCCTTGGTTTTAGCCAGGCCGAGACGCGCGGTGCCGGTTTCCACCAGGGTCGTTGCGCCCCGTGCATCCAGTAACGCCAGCGTGGCGCGCAGCGTGTCGCGGCGCTTGCCGAAATTGTATTTGCGCGGCAGGAAGGGATAGAGGGTTTTATAGCGCAGCGCTTTGCGCAGCAGTACCGCTGCGGCCAGCAGGGCCACGCCTATGGCAAGGGTTGCAAGTCCCATGGAACTCCTTCCGAGTGCTGGCCGCGATCATATGCGGGCTCGCGGATTACAGTCTAGAATTGAGTCAATCGATTGTTGCAGGACGCGCCCATGTTGCTGGAGGGATCATGTCACTGTGGGGCGGTGCGTTTCTCGCTGCAGTCCGACCATCCCCTTTCCTTCAACCTGCGCATCTGCTCCAGCTGCCGAGAGACGGCGGGCGGTAACGGTTACCCAATTAATCTCCCATGACCGGGGCCATCAGCGCTAATTTGGCCCGCCGGGCCGCCATGCACGCCGCCAGCATGCCCTGGCAAGCCAGTCCCAGCGGCACGGTGTTCCGCAAGCGCTTTCATCGGGTGGGGCCCGCGGAAGCCGGGCAGGTCACCTCCTTGGTGCGCTACCAGCCGAATTCAAGCTTCCCTGTCCACGATCATCCGGAAGGGGAAGAAATTCTGGTGCTGGAGGGTGTGTTCTCCGACGAACACGGTGACTGGCCCGCGGGCACCTATCTGCTGAATCCCGAGGGCTTTCGCCACGCGCCCTTTTCCCGGGACGGTTGCCTGTTGTTCGTTAAGCTGCGCCAGTATCCGGGCCTGGATCGTGAGCACGTAGCCTTGCAGACCCGGGTGATGCCCTGGCAGGACACAGGCCACGGGGCGGCCGTCAAACAGCTGTTTTCCGACCCGCGGTTTCCCGAGCAAATGCAGCTGTGGCGCTGGCCGGCAGGTGATCGCCCCCCGACCCGTTATCCCGAAGGTGCGGAGTTTTTCGTGCTGGAGGGCGCCTTCGACGACGAGGCCGGTCACTACGAGCAGCACTCCTGGCTGCGCCTGCCCGCCGGCGCGGTGCACGAAGCCCGCAGCGACACCGGCTGCGAGCTTTACGTCAAGACCGGTGGTCATGGGCTGCTGCATGCCGCGGTTGAGGGCGGCATGTGATGGGCCGCCCCGAGGTGGCCTACACCAGCGATCTCGGGATGGTGAACTGGCAGCGCCTGAAACAGGATCTGGCCGCCGATTCGTTCGACAACGGCCGCAGCGCCGCGCAACTGGAGCGCTCATTCAGAAACAGCTTCGCCCGGGTTTTCGCCCGCTGCGACGGCCAGGTGGTGGGTACCGCGCGGGCATTGTCCGACGGCGTGTGCAATGCCTATGTGGTGGATGTGTGGACCCACAGTCGTTACCGGCGCCGGGGCATCGGGACGGCCATGATGGATCGACTGCTGATCTTGCTCAGCGGTCAGCACGTGTATCTGTTCACCGACGACGCGATGCCCTTTTACCAGCGTCTGGGTTTTAAGGTTCAGGGCGTCGGCATGAGCAACGTGGTGGGTGAATGGCTCAAGACCCGGGATGGCCCGTGAAGGGCGGACGGCTGCCGCGTTGCTGGGTCGCGCTCATCGCGGCGGTGTGCGCCGCGTGCGTGACCGCTGAGCCCCTGAGCGTGGCGGCGCTGCGCGCCGCCGTAGCCGAGCAGAGTAAGATCGAGCCCTATAGCCATGATCTGGCCGCAGATCTGGCCTGGATCCAGGCCATGCCCGTGCTTGAGCGCCTGGCCGCGGATATCGCCCAGTTCCAGGCTCGCTTCATTGCCGTGGGCGGGGAGCGCTGGTCCGTGCCCGGCGTGCCCGCTCATCTGTACTGCCTGATCAGCCCTGCCAGCCTGCGGCCGATCCCCATTGGCGAGCCGCCCGCCACGGCGCTGGAACGGGCCCTGAGCGCCGAAGTCGGCGGCTTCATCGTGCCCTACAATCGCCTGCTGGCGGAATACTACGCGGCGGAATACGGCTGGGAATGCAGCGCGGACGGTCAGTCGATGCCGTAGATGCGATGCCGGGTCGGCGTCATCACGCCCAGGCTGGTGCCCTCCAGGGACAAGTCCCGGGAACGCTGGCCGAGGCCCGCCTCGCCGAAGGCGCTGCGGATCATCGCCTCCCAGATCTGCTGGGCCTCATCGTCGTGACGCATTTCGATGGTGCCCCAGACGATGACGTGGGCCATGGAGACGGGCTTGCTGATGGCGACGCAGGCTCTGGGATCCCGCTCGATGTTTCGCTTTTTCTGCTTGCCCGTCATGCTGAACAGCAGGCCTTCCTCGTGCAGCCCCATCATCATCGGTGTGACGTGGGGTTCGCCATCGGGACCGATAGTGGCCAGATGCACCCAGGCATCGGGGGCGTGCACGGCGGCTATGGCGTCGCGTAGAACCTGTTCCATGGGCATCACCTCGCTTGGGTTAAAAAGGGGACAGTGACCCTAACTCTACGTCTGCAAGTTCGAGTTACGGTCACTGTCCCCGGGATCGCGCGCGGATGGTGGGCCCGGCAGGATTCGAACCTGCGACCAAGTGGTTATGAGCCACCTGCTCTAACCGCTGAGCTACAGGCCCCCGGCGGCTCATTCTAACAGCTTGCAAGGGGGCTCTGGCGGCGGCTGTGCGGATCGGACCGCCGCCACGGGTCGGCCCACGGGCGCGATCAGCTCAGCGTTGCAACCTTGTGTCCGGCCAGCGCATGTGTACTGTAAACAGGACTAGGCGAGTCTGCTTGACCAACCCAGGGGTTCGCTGCTGCGAAGGACGCGTTGTTGCCCGTTTTGACCGCCCAGGTGACGGCCCGTGTCGGTGAGACTGACGCCAACCTGCTCATTGTGCGGGCACTCGACCTGCTACTGTAATTTGCGGCTGCCATCGGCACGGGGGCTATGCCAGAATGGTGGCGTGAGTGAGTGCCAGATCAGCGTTGTCGATCATTATCGGGCTTTGCGCCGGGTAGTGAACGGGATCGAGCAGCAGTTACATCGGATCGAACTGTGGGAGGCTGAGCCCCCGTCTGACGAGGCCCTGTCCAGCGAGCAGCCCTTTTCCTATGACACGATGCAGTTCCATCAGTGGCTGCAGTGGCTGTTCATTCCCCGCATGCGGGCCATCCTGGCCGGCCATGGCCATCTGCCGACTGAGAGCGCTATTTTCCCCTACGCCACCGATTGCCTGCAGGATTGCGCCGAGGAACCGGATGAGCTGCTGTTTCTCATTCAGACTTTTGACGAGCTGATCTCTGACCCCTCTCACGTCGGCGCGTGCCATTAGCAGACCCGATCATTTTCACGTTTCACCGCCTGGCTGATTCGGCAGCAGGCCCATCAGGTGTCCATCCCGCCAGGGGTCGCCAGTGAGCCTGGCGAGCACCTTGGCGATGTTCTGGCCGCTCCGTTCGTGCGGGTCCTTGCGGCGCTGTGGTTGCCCCAGCGTGGCCGACTCGCTTGCGCTTAACGAGCGGTATCCGGCCATTGAGCCGCTGCTATTCGCGGCCTGACGCCGCCCGGTATGGCCGGTATCAGTCTTCCAGCAGGAAGCTGCGCAGCTGATCGGAGCGGGACGGATGGCGCAGCTTGCGTAACGCCTTGGCCTCGATCTGGCGAATTCGCTCGCGGGTCACGTCGAACTGCTTGCCGACTTCTTCCAGCGTATGGTCGGTATTCATGTCGATCCCGAAACGCATGCGCAGCACTTTTGCTTCCCGCGGCGTGAGGCCGGCCAGCACCGCATGGGTGGTCTCCTTGAGCCCTTCCGATGTGGCCGAATCGATGGGTGAAGATACCGTGGCATCTTCGATGAAGTCGCCCAGGTGGGAGTCCTCATCGTCGCCGATGGGGGTTTCCATGGAAATCGGCTCCTTGGCGATCTTCAGCACCTTGCGCACCTTGTCTTCCGGCATTTCCATGCGTTCGGCCAGCTCGTCAGGCGTCGGCTCGCGGCCCATCTCCTGCAGCATCTGCCGAGAGATACGGTTGAGCTTGTTGATGGTTTCAATCATGTGCACCGGAATGCGGATGGTGCGGGCCTGGTCGGCGATGGAGCGCGTGATGGCCTGGCGTATCCACCAGGTTGCGTAGGTGGAAAATTTGTAGCCGCGGCGGTATTCAAATTTATCCACCGCCTTCATCAGGCCGATGTTGCCCTCCTGAATCAGATCCAGAAACTGCAGGCCGCGGTTGGTGTATTTCTTGGCAATGGAGATCACCAGACGCAGGTTGGCCTCCACCATTTCCTTCTTGGCGCGGCGGGCCTGGGCCTCGCCCATGGACATCTGCCGGTTGATCTCCTTGATCTCGGCAATGGTGAACTGGGTGTTGATCTCGATGTTGGCGAGACGGCGCTGAGAACGCATGACCTCCGGCTTGAGCTTGGCCAACACCGATGAATGTTTGCGCTTGGCCCGGATGTGCTTGTCGATCCATTCCGGGTTGGTTTCATTCTTCGGGAAGCTGGCGATGAAATCTTTGCGCGGCATGCCTGCCTCACGCACGCACAAGGCCATGACCTGGCGCTCCTGGGTGCGGACCAGGCCGACCGCTTCGCGCAGCTGCAGGACCATGGCGTCGAGGATCTTGGGCGACAGCTTCAGCTCCATGAATTCCGCTGTCATGGGCTTGACGGCCTTCCTGGTAGCCGCGCCGTGGACGCCCTTCTGAATGAGTGTCTCCAGGTACTTCTTGTACTGGCGCTTGAGCTTCTTGATGCGCTTGGCTACATCGAGCGGGTCCGGGCCCGTGTCCACGGGCTTTTCTTCCTCTTCCTTGTCGGCCGGGTCCTTGGCCTGGGGAGTGGCAATCTCGGCGTTGGGATCAATGAAGCCCACGATCACGTCCTGCATGCGGCTCTCACCGGCGGCCACAGGCTCATAGGCGTTGAAAAGCAACTCCAGGGTGGGCGGGAACTGCACCAGAGCCATGCGCACCTGATCCAGACCCTCCTCGATGCGCTTGGCGATGCGGATCTCGCCTTCGCGAGTCAGCAACTCGACAGTGCCCATCTCCCGCATATACATGCGCACCGGGTCGGTGGTGCGGCCAAACTCGCTGTCTACCGTGGCCAGCGCCGCGGCTGCCTCGTCGGCGGCATCCTCATCGTTGGCGACCGCCGCATCCGAGAGGATAAGAGAATCCGCGTCTGGCGCCTTCTCATAGACGGTAATGCCCATGTCGTTGATCATGTTTACGATGTCTTCGATCTGCTCGGGATCGACGATGTCGTTGGGCAGGTGGTCGTTGACCTCGCCATAGGTCAAAAAGCCCTGCTCCTTGCCCTTGGCAATTAGAACCTTTAATTGTGACTGACGTTCGGCTTCCGGCGAGTGCTGACGCTTGTCCATAGATGGGGACATCCTCTGCTGTATCGCGTGAGCAAACCGGCTATCTTAGGCGGTTTGTCCAGGCATGGCCAGGTACTTATTCCCGTTTTTACAGGGCTTCCGGGGGTGGCTCATCTGCCGGTCGCAGCAACCGGTTGAGCTCCTGCTGCTCCGCCGAGTCCAGTGACCGCCGGCGGGCCAGCAGCTCCGCGAGTCGGTTCTTTTGGTGATCGCTGACGATCCGGTTCAGGCTGTCCTGCAGCACCCGGGCGGCGGCCTCCTCGTCGTCCAAGGGGGGCTGGGCCGCAAGCTTACCCAGATGCTGGCCGTTGGGATCGTTGCGAAACCGCTCCAAAAGCCCTGCCGTGGAGATATGGGGCCGCTCCCGGGCGGTTTCAAGCAACGCCAGCAACAGATCGATGCCGGGCTGGCGCACCTCCACAAGCCCGATCGGCGGGGCCAGCTGAGCGGCTATCCCCGGATAGTGGAGGGCCAGGGCGATGGTCTGGCGTACCAGACTGGGTCGGCCCGCGGCGGGTCCCGGACGGCGCCGTGGCTTGGCGGGGTCAGGTGCGGCGGGCTGCTGGGCACCAGCCAGGAGGTCTTCCAGGCGCAACCGGTCGAGGCCCACGGTCGCAGCCAACTGCTCCAGCAACAGCTCCCGATAGACCCCCTCGGGCAGTCGCTTGAGCAGGGGCCGGGCCAGCTCCGCCAGCCGGGCGCGACCGTCCACACTATTCGGATCCGTGCGCGCACTCAGTTCCTGGACGAGAAAGTCTGCCAGGGGCTGGGCGCCGTCCAGGCGAGCCTCGAAGGCGGCTGCCCCCTCGGCCCGGACCATGGAATCGGGGTCTTCGCCTTCGGGCAGGAACAGGAACTTGAAGGTGACAGCGCCACGAGCATGGGCCAGGGCATTCTCCATGGCGCGCCAGGCGGCCTGGCGGCCGGCCCGATCGCCGTCAAAGCAGAAAATCAGCGTGTCTGCCAGGCGGGTGAGGCGGCGCAGATGGTCTGCCGTCGTTGCCGTGCCCAGGGTCGCCACGGCGTAAGGAATACCGTGCTGGGCCAGGCTGGCCACATCCATATAGCCTTCCACGATTAGGATGCGGTTCAGCGCCGCCCGGGACTGGCGCGCCTCGAAAAGCCCGTACAGCGCCTGCCCTTTATGAAAGGCAACGGTTTCCGGTGAGTTGAGATACTTCGGCTCGCCCTCGCCCAGCACTCGACCCCCGAAGCCAATCACGCGGCCGCGATGATCCCGGATAGGGAACATCAACCGGTCGCGAAAGCGGTCATAGCGGCGACCGCTGTCGGCTGCGATGACCAGGCCGGCGTCGATCAGGGCCTGAACGCGGGTCGGGCTGGACCCCAGGGTCTTGAGCACCGTGTCCCAGCTGTCCGGCGCATAACCCATGGCGAACCGGGCCGCCGTCGCGCCGTCGATGCCCCGGTTACGCAGGTAGCTGATGGCCGCGTCGCTCTCACGCAGTCGAGCACGGTACAGCTGGTCGGCTTCCTTGAGCACCTCATAAACGGGATCGTGACGCTCGGGGGCGGGACCTGTTTCCCGGGGCACCTCTATGCCCAGCAGGTCCGCCAGGGCCTCGACCGCTTCCACAAAGCTCAAGCTTTCGTAGGCCATCAGGAAGCCCAGGGCAGAGCCATTGGCGCCGCAGCCGAAGCAGTGATAGAAGTCTTTTGCCGGCACCACGGTAAAGGACGGGGTCTTCTCGCTGTGGAACGGGCACAGGCCCTTGAACTCCCGACCGGCCTTCTTCAACTCCACACGGCTGCCGATGACCTCGGCGATATCCGCGCGGGCAATCAGCTCGTCGATGAAATCCTGGGGAATGCGACCGCTCATAAGCTAGTCGGCTAGCATAGCGCCAATCGGGATGGCCGCGCCGGCCTCAGGACGTGAGGCGTTCTCGGACCAGGCTGCTGACAGCGCTCATGTCCACGCCGGCAGCGCCCTGTGCCTTGATAGCGCCCATCACCTTGCCCATATCCTTAATGGAGGTGGCTCCGGTCGCGGCGAGGGCCTCGTCCACCAGTTTTTCCAGGGCCTCCGGGGACAGGGGCTCTGGCAAGTAGCCCTCAAGCACGGCGATCTCCGCCTCTTCCTTGGTCGCCAGATCTTCCCGCTGGCCATCGCGATACTGGGTGATGGCTTCCCGGCGCTGCTTCACCATCTTCTGCAGCACGGCCAGGGTTGCCCCATCGTCCAGCTCGGTCCGCTGGTCCACTTCGACCTGTTTGATGGCGGCCAGAGCCATCCTGATGACGCTCAAACGGGCCTTATCCCCCGCGCGCAGGGCGGTTTTCATGTCATCCTGCAGGCGGCCCTTGATGGACATGGGCTGGTGGGCGGGGAGCTAGTACAGGCGTCGCCGCCGGGCGACTTCCCGGGACTGGCGCTTCATGTGGCGCTTGACGGCTGCCGCCTTCTTTCTTTTGCGCTCCTGGGTCGGCTTTTCGTAGTACTCTCTGCGGCGCAGTTCCGTCAGGACGCCTGCTTTCTCGCAGGAGCGTTTGAAACGCCGCAGGGCGGCATCAAAATGCTCGCTTTCTTTGACGCGAACGCCGGGCATTACAACCTCACTCAAATACATAAAAGCCGGCAGCGGCCGGCGGCAAAGACTATCTAGTTTATCGGCCACGTGACTGATATGCAAAGCCCAGAGCACAAGCCCGTGCTTGGCGTGGAGACCAGCTGCGATGAGACCGGCGTGGCCATCTACGACGGCTCGGCGGGACTGCGGTCCAACGTCCTCTTCAGCCAGGTGGATACCCACCGGCTGTACGGCGGCGTGGTGCCGGAGCTGGCCTCCCGGGACCACGGCACGAAACTCGTGCCGCTGGTGGAGCAGGCCCTGGGTGAAGCGGAACTGACGCTGGCGGATCTCGGCGCGATTGCCTACACGGGCGGCCCGGGCCTGGTGGGGGCGCTGATGGTGGGTGCGACCTTCAGTTGCAGTCTGGCATACGGTCTGGGGATCCCCGCGGTCGCTGTGCACCACATGGAGGGGCACCTGCTGGCCCCCATGCTGGAGCCAGAACCGCCGGCTTTTCCGTTTCTGGCCCTGCTGGTCTCGGGCGGTCACACCCAACTGGTGAGCGTGGCCGGCCTGGGTCGCTACCGGACTCTGGGGGCCACCCTGGATGATGCGGCCGGAGAGGCTTTTGACAAGGTGGCCAAGCTGCTGGGCTTGAGCTACCCGGGCGGCCCGGAAGTGGCCCGCGCCGCTGCGGCAGGCAATGGCGAGTCGATCCGACTGCCGAGGCCGCTGCTGGGGCCGGACAGTCTGGACTTCAGTTTCAGCGGCTTGAAGACGGCGGTGCGGCTTGCCGCCCAGGCCGAGGCGGGAGACGGGGATCAATTGACGGCGGCTCAGGTGGCTGACATTGCCGCCGCCTTTCAGGCTGCCGTCGTCGAGACTCTGGTGACCAAGTGCCTGCGGGCCCTGGACGCCAGCGGTCTGAAGAGGCTGGTGGTGGCAGGCGGGGTGGGCGCCAACGCCATGCTCCGCCAGCAGCTGGCTGAGGCGGTCGGCGCGCGCGGCGCGCGGGTGTACTATCCCCGTCCCGTCTACTGTACCGACAACGCCGCTATGATTGCCTACGCTGGCTGGTGTCGGCGGGCCGATGCCCGGCCGGCACCGGCTGACCCCATGGCTCGCCCGCGCTGGTCGCTGGACGAGCTGCAACCGCCCGGCGCAAACACCGGCTGACACTGAACGGATGCCAGGACCATGGACAAGATCTTTCTTCGCCAGTTGGAAGTGGAAACCATCATTGGCATCTGGGACTGGGAGCGGGAGGTCAAGCAGAGAGTGTCCGTCGATCTGGAGATGGCCACGGATATCCGCAAGGCAGCGGCCAGTGACAGCATCGCCGACACCCTGAACTACAAGAACGTGGCCAAACGTTTGATCGCTTTTGTGAGCGATTCTCGTTTTCAGTTGGTGGAAACATTGGCGGAGCGGATTGCCGAGATCGTAGTGACCGAGTTTGACGTGCCCTGGGTCAAAGTCAGCGTGAACAAGCCCGGCGCGATCCGCGGCTCGAAGGATGTGGGCATCACCATCGAGCGCAGGCGCGAGGATTACGCTTGAAACGGGTTACCCACCAGGTCTGGGTGGGTGTAGGCAGCAACGTAGAACCGGTGCCTCATCTGCAGTTGGCGGTAGCCGCAATGGCAGAACGCTACGGCGGGCTGCGCCAATCCAGCGTGTATGAAAATCCGCCCGTGGGGTTCAGTGGTGCCGACTTTCTCAACATGGTCGTGGGACTGGACACGGCTGATAGCGCTCAGCAGGTGACTGCGTTCCTGGAGTCGATTCATCGCCAGGTGGGTCGGGCCTCGGGCCAGCAGCAGTTCGGGCCGCGCAAGCTGGATTTGGATCTGCTCCTGTTCGGCGTGCTGGTTGATCCAGCTGCCCGGGTGCCCCGGGCCGATGTGTTGCGTTACGCCTTCGTGCTGGGGCCGCTCGCCGAGGCTGCGCCGGACCTGCGCCATCCCCTCAACGGCATCACCATGGTGGCCGCCTGGGCAGCCTTCGCCGGTTCCCGGGAGCTGCGGAACCTGGGTCGGTTGGACGGTCTAAAGTGAGGTGCAGGTCCGCGGTCGGTGGCGCAGCAGGCATTAAGATTTCCCGGTGAAGCACGCAAGGATCATGGCTCGGTTATGCCGGGCGTCCAGTCTGCCGGCGGCCTGTGCGCTGCTGCTCGCCTGCGGCGGCGGCGGCGGTGGTGGTGGCTCGCCAGCGCCTGTTCCGGTCTGTTCCGCCGACATCCAGAAGCAGGCGGTGCTGGATGCCATGGAGGCCTGGTATTTCTGGAACGATGAGCCTGAGCAGCAGAACAAGTACGCCGGGCTGAATCTGGCCAGCTATTCAAGCGCCGATGATCTGCTGTCCTTTTTGCGCTACCGCCCCTTCGAATTCGATCGCGGCTTCAGCTTCATCACCACCGTGGAGGCGGATCAGAGCTTTCTTGCCGAGGGCGAGTTCGTCGGTTTTGGTTTCAGCTCCCGCTTCGTGAACCCGCCCACCAATGACGATCTGCGGTTGACCCGGGTGTTCGAGGACAGTCCCGCGGACCAGGCGGGCTTCGCACGGGGCTACCGAATTCTGGCCATCGACGGTCGGACCATCGCCGAAATCAACGGGGCCGAGGGTGTCAACGAGGCCCTGGGGCCAGCAGAGGCCGGAGTCTCACGCACCTTACGGCTGCGCGATCTGGCCGGTGCTGAGTTCGAGGCCACCGTGACCAAGGCGGTATTCAACATTGATCCGGTGCCGGACGTTCCCAGCCGCATCATCGATGTGAACGGCACCCCGGTGGGCTACATCAATTTCATCACCTTTATTTCTACGGCCGAGAGCCAGCTTGCAGAACTGTTTGACCAGTTTCGCGCCAACAACGTCGCCAACATCGTCGTCGACGTGCGCTACAACGGTGGCGGTCGGCTGGATACCACGGAATACTTTGCCAATCTGTTGGCCGGCGCGGTGGCTAACGACCAGGTTTTCTCTCGTATCCGCTACAACAGCGCGCGCAGCGCCAATGATTCCACGCTTCGCTTCCGGGCCCTGGCCCAGTCGCTGCCGGTGCTGGAACGGGTGGTGTTCATTACCACGGGCGGCTCGGCCTCGGCCAGCGAACTGCTGCCCAACGGGCTGGCACCCTTTACCGTGGTGGCGCTGGCCGGCGAGCCCACCTTCGGCAAACCCGTGGGTCAGAGCGCCTTTGATTACTGTAACGACACCTATCGCCTGCGGGCAGTGACCTTCGAGATCGTCAACGTCAACGACGAAGGCGGCTACTTCGACGGCTTGCCCCAGCCGGGCTCATCCATTGCTGATCTGTGCGCAGCGCCGGACGATCTCAACTTCGCCCTGGGCGATCCCAACGAGGCATCCCTGGCAGCGGCGCTGGCGTTTATCGATACCGGCGCCTGTCCGGCGGCGCCGGCCGTGCAGAAGTTGCGGCCCGGCCTTGGTTTTCACGAGCCGTTGCCGTTACCAACCGATGCCCCTCTGGAGCAGCGCTATCTAGAGGCCTTCTAGGGCCTACCAACCCACGCTGCGGCCGCCGTCCACGGCGATGATCTGACCGGTGATATAGGGCGCATCGCGCACCAGGAAAACCACGGTGCGCGCAATGTCGCCGGGTTCGCCGGCACGCTTGAGCGCAATCTGACGAATGATGCTCTTCTTGGTTTGATCGCCCATGCCCTCGTCCGGCCAGAGAATCGCGCCGGGCGCCACGCCGTTGACCCGGATATGGGGGCCCAAGTCCTTGGCCAGGGCGCGGGTCAGCATGGCCAGCCCTGCTTTGGCGGAGCCATACACCGGATGGTCGCGGAGCGGCCGCTGGGCGTGGATGTCGACCATGTTGATGATCACGCCACGGGCCTCTTTCAGATGGGGCAGGGCGGCCTGACTGAGAAACAGCGGGGCCTTGAGATTGCTGCCCAGCAGGTCGTCCCACTGGGCTTGCGTAATGGTGCCCATGGGCGTGGGGTAGAAGCTGGAGGCGTTGTTGATGAGGATGTCCAACCGTGCCGTGCGGCTGACCACGGCGTCCACCAGCCCCGTCAGCTGGCTGGTGTCGGTCAGGTCCGCCTGCAGGGTGAAGCAGGAGTCCGGTCGGATGGCGTTGAGCTCACTGGCCAGCGCTTCGGCGGCCGCCGCGGACCCGCGATAGTGAATGGCCACCCCGGCCCCGGCCTCGTGCAAGGCGCGCGCGATGGCGGCGCCGATGCGCTTGGCCGCGCCGGTGATGAGCGCCCACTGACCATTAAGGCCGTTGTTCTCCTGCTCCATGTGTGCCAGAGCTCCGCGCAAAAGACGGCTAAGATTACACCATCGCGGGCGCGACTCACTTTGCCCGCCGGATGTGCCCGATGAGTTCCCCGCCGTTCGACCTGCCGCCGCCTGCTGCCGACGCCCTGGCCGTCAGCACCCAGCTAACGCGCCTGATCGAGGATGAGATCGTTGCGGCCGGCGGCTGGCTTTCGTTTGAGCGCTTTATGAACCTGTGCCTGTACCAGCCGGGTCTGGGTTATTACAGCGGCGGCAGCGCCAAGCTGGGCGAGTCGGGCGACTTCGTGACCGCGCCGGAGATCTCCCCGCTGTTCGGCAAAACCCTGGCAAGCCTGCTGGCAGAATGGCTGGCGCAGCTGGAGCGGCCGGTCATCCTGGAGCTGGGCGCCGGCAGCGGCGCCCTGGCGGCAACGGTGCTGGACGCTCTGAGTGGCTTGAACCTGCTGCTGCCGCAATATTGCATCCTGGAGCCCAGCGCCGAGCTGCGTGCCCGCCAGCAGACCCGCCTGGCCGATTGGAGTCATCGGGTCCGGTGGCTGGACGCCCTGCCCCAGGCCGGCTTCCAGGGGGTGGTCCTGGCCAACGAGGTGCTTGACGCTTTGCCGGTGGCGCGCTTCGTCAAGCTGGACCAGGAGGCGCGGCCTCTGGGGGTCGGGGCGAGTCGGGCCGGATTCAGTTGGGCCGTCGGAGAGCGCGACCCGGACCTGGCCCGCGCGGTGCGGCGGGTCGAAGCAGACAACCAGGTGTTGCTGCCGGAGGGCTATCGTTCCGAGCTTTGCCGGCAGCTGCCAGGCTGGCTTGCAGCGGTCGCGCGGCCGCTGACGCGCGGGGCCCTGCTGTTCATCGACTACGGCGGCAGTCAGCGCGATCTCTATCGGCCCGAGCGCAGCGACGGCACGCTGCGATGTCACTATCGTCACCGGGCCCATGCCGATCCGTTTCTCTGGCCGGGCCTGCAGGATCTGACCGCCTGGGTAGACTTCTCTCGACTGGCGGCGGCGGCCCGGGCCTGCCAGCTGCAAGTGGCCGGCTATACGACCCAGTCGGAGCTCCTCGTGCACAGCGGTATCGGCGATTTCTTGAGCGGCGCTGGCGACGCGGCGGCGCTGCGGGAGGCAGCGGCGCTGCGGACCTTGCTGCTGCCGGGTGAGATGGGCGAGCGCTTCAAGGCGATGCTGCTGAGTCGGGACTTGGATGTCGGGCTGCCCGGCCGGGATTTTCGCTCCCGCCTGTAGTGTCGATCCGCGCACTGAAGAGGCCGGGTCGAGCTGTTAGTATCCAGGACCCGTTGGCGCCGTATAGACCCTCGTCATGGATTGGCTCCAGGCTATTTTTCTGGCTGTGCTGCAGGGCGTCGTCGAGTTCCTGCCGATCTCGAGCTCCGGCCATCTCATCCTCGTGCCGGCTCTATTGGGTTGGGGCGATCAAGGTCTGGGCTTTGACATCGCGGTTCACTTCGGCACTCTGCTGGCGGTGCTGTGGTATTTCCACGGTGACCTGAAATCCTTGACTGTGGCCTGGGCGGCGTCGCTGCGAGGCGGTGGCCTCTCGGCGGATGCCCGACTGGCCTGGGGTGTGCTGTTGGGCACCATTCCCCTCGGACTGGGCGGTATCGCGGTGGGGTTGTGGTTCAGCGACACGCTGCGGACGCCCGCGGTGATCGCGGCAACCACGGCTGGCTTCGGCATCGCGCTTTGGCTTGCGGATCGCTACTCCAGTCACGCGCGGGACGAGCATAGTCTGGCCTGGACGGACGTTGCCTTGATTGGTGCAGGTCAAGCCCTGGCCCTGATCCCGGGCACCTCTCGTTCAGGGATCACGATGACCGTCGGCCTGGCACTGGGCCTGAGCCGCGCCGCTGCCGCCCGCTTTTCCTTTCTGCTGGCCATTCCAGCTATCGCCATGGCCACGCTGTGGCAGCTGATTGAGTTTCTACGGGCACCCACCGGGGTGAACTGGGCGCTGCTCGGCGCAGCCACACTGGTCGCCTTTGGCACCGCGTACCTCACCATTCGGTTATTCATGCGCCTGATTCAGTCTGCCGGCATGCTGGTGTTCGCGGTGTACCGCGTCTTGCTGGCGGGCGTGATTGTCTACGTGCTGCTGTAACGCTCCGGCCGTGCTTTTGGTCCAGGCCGCAAGTGGGTCTCCCGTTGCCGCCGGGGGTCGCCGAGGGTCGGGAATCCTCAGGCGAAGCGAGGAAAACCGTCCTACGGCGGTGGCTGATTCTCGTCTTGATCCAGGTACGCTTTCACAGCCGCCAGCCGGGTCTCGCGCAGCGCCTCGCCCAGGGCTTCACCCGACAGTTCGCTGGCCAGTTGTTTTGTCGTGACTGACCGCGCGGCCCGCAGCGCGCCGCGCAGCAGCTTGCCTTGGGGATAGGGTCGGTTCTCCAAACCGGTTCGGCCCCGGGCATCTGCTTCGCAGGCGCAGAGAAAATCGGCGAAGCGATCGGCACGTCGCAGAGCGTCGGTTTTCTCCAGTAGTTTGAGCACCGTGGAGGGCCTGAGCTCTGCAGCGCGGTGGACAAGCCCGTGAAAGCGGGCGACCAGCTCGGCCAGTTCCACGTAACGGCGCGGCACGGGCAGCCGTTTGGCCAGGGCGTGGATGAGTCGCACGCCGCGCTCTTCGTGGCCCCGATGTTTGGGTAGCAGCTCGGGCGGGGTCTCGCCCTTACCCAGATCGTGGGTCAGCACGGCAAAGCGCACCGCGGCCGCTGGGCTGAGCCGCTCGCTCTGCTCCAGTGCCAGCAGCGTATGCAGTCCCGTGTCCACTTCCGGATGCCAGCGCGGCGGTTGCGGGATGCCGAACAATCGGTCCAGCTCGGGAAAGATGACGGCCAGAGCGCCGCAATCCCGCAGCACCTGGAAAAACACCCGTGGCGCGGCCCCGCCCAGGGCCTTGTCGGTTTCCTGCCAGACCCGCTCGGCACGCAGATGATTGATTTCGCCACTGTCCACCATCTGCTGCAGCAGAGTCATGGTCTCCGCTGCGACGGCGAAGCCCCGGTCTGCAAATCGGGCCGCCAGGCGCGCCACGCGCAGCAGCCGGACCGGATCTTCGACGAAGGCGGGGGAGATATGCCGCAGCACGCGGGCTTCAAGGTCCGCCTGGCCGTTGAAGGGGTCGATTAGCGTGCCGGACCCGTCCCTGGCCATGGCGTTGATGGTCAGATCGCGCCTGGCCAGATCCTGTTCGAGAGTGACGCTGGTGTCGGTGATGAAGCTGAAGCCATGGTAGCCGGCACCCGTCTTGCGTTCGGTGCGCGCCAGGGCGTATTCCTCGCCCGTATCTGGATGAAGAAAAACCGGGAAGTCCTTGCCAACGGGCTTGAAGCCGCGCGCCTTGAGTTCCTCGGGCCGTGCGCCGACCACCACCCAGTCCACGTCGGTGCGGGTGATGCCGAGCAGCCCGTCCCGCACGGCGCCGCCCACCTGATAGATCTTCATGGCGGCATGATACTCCATGCTATCTTTGCCGCTTATGGGAAAGCCCGTCGCGCTGGTCGCGCTGCTGGTTGCTGCGTTCACGGTCCAGAGCTGCTCTGTGCCCTATTACGCGCAAGCGGTGCGTGGCCAGATGGAATTACTGCGCAAGCGCACACCGATCGACACCGTTCTCGCGCGTCACGACACGGATCCTGAGTTGGCCCGGCAGTTGACTCAGGTGCAGCGGATTCGGGATTTTGCGACCGCCGAGCTGGGACTGCCGGACAACGACAGCTATCGCAGCTACGCTGATCTTGACCGGCGCTTCGTAGTTTGGAACGTGGTGGCGACGGAAGAGTTCGCCGTTGAACCGACGCGGTGGTGTTTCCTTTTCGTGGGTTGTCTGAGTTATCGCGGCTTTTTCAAACAGCCCGCGGCGCAACGCTTTGCCAGCCGGCTGGACGAGCGGGGGCTGGACACGTTCGTTGGCGGCGTCACCGCCTATTCCACCCTGGGCTATTTCGCAGACCCCGTGCTCAATACCATGCTGGCCCGGGGCGAAGGATACGTAGCGGGCCTGATCTTTCACGAGCTGGCCCATCAGCAGCTGTTTGTGAAGGGCGACTCTGCATTCAGTGAGGCCTTCGCTACGGTGGTGGAGGAACATGGCACGATGCGCTGGTTGGCGACTCGGAGCGACCCGGAGCCGCTGGCTGAATACCGAGCTCGGCTGCGGCGGCGCGACGACTTTGCGGCGCTGGTCGCCCACCAGCAGGCGCGGCTCAAAGCGTTGTATGCCACGCCGTTGAGCGAGCCGCGCATGCGCGCCGCCAAGGCCGCGGCCTTCGACACCCTGCGCCAGGAGTATGTTGCGTTGCGTGCGGCCTGGGGTGGCGCGGCCGACTATGATGGCTGGTTCGCCCAGGACTTGAACAATGCCCATCTGGCCGCTGTGGCAACCTATCGCGAATGGGTGCCTTTTCTGAATGACCAGCTGCGGGAGGCGGGCAGCCTGGCGCGCTTCTATGCCCGGGCAGAGGCGCTGGCAGAACTGGACCCCGCGGAGCGCCAGGCGCGCCTGGCGCGCTGGCTGCAGACGCGAACCGCTAGCGGCCGGCCTGCTGGCGCAAGCGGGAGAGATAGCGCTGGTGGCCTGCGGTGCCCAGGTAGCTGGGCGCGACCAATTCCAGGGGCGTGGGTTCTATGTTGAGCCGGGCCAGTCCGCACTCGGCGCAGATACTGTTGACGGTGAGCGAGCGATAGTTGTCCATGGTGAAGATCTTGCCCGGTAGCAGGTAATCCATCACCCACGCCTGCGCCCGGGCCACGCTCTCGGGAAGCCCGATGACCACTCGCTTCACCTGAAGAAGGCGGCCGATCAGGTCGAGGATTTCGCGCAGGGAATAGATCTGCGGACCGCACAGCTGATAGGTCTGACCATGGGTGTCGCGGCGGTCAATGGCCGCGGTAAAAGCCCGGCTCACGTCTTCCACGTAAACGGGCGCAAAGCGGGCATTGGGTCGGGCCAGGGGCAGCACCGGCGCCAGCCGCAGCATGGTGGCAAACAGATTGATAAAACCGTCACCGGGTCCGAAGATGACCGAGGGCTGGAAGATCGTGTAGCGCAGCCCCTCGCCGGCCGCGTCTGCGATGAGCTTCTCCGCCTGGCCCTTGGTACGCAGATAGTGGCTCGGACCGCGCTCTGCGTTGGCTTTCAGAGCGCTCATATGGAGCAGTCGCCCAATGCCAAGTTCCAACGCGGCCTCAACCACCTTGCGGGGCAGTTCGACGTGGGCCCGGGCGAAACCGCTGCCGTCGTGGCCCTTTTCATTGAGGATGCCCACCAGATTGATGACGACATCGCAGCCTTCAAGAACGCCGGTCAGCTGTGCCGGGTCGTGGACGTCGGCTTCGATCAGTTCCACCGAGGGCAGCACCAGCAGCCGCCGATGACGTTGCCGGCTGCGCGTGGGGATGCGCACGTTGAAACCGGCTTTGTGTAAACGGGCCGCTAGCGAGCGGCCGACGAAGCCGGTGCCACCCAGCACGCAAACAGTCCGATTGTTGGAGGTTTGTGCCACGCCAAGCTCTTTCGTGTCAGTTGGGCGCCGATTATAGCGCCGCTCGGGGCGACCCGGACCCGGCCGGGCCCGCGTCGGCGGCGGGCTCAACCGGTTGCATCACGGCTGACACCGGGCTCACCCGGCCGGTCAGGCGCCAATGGACGATGGCTTCGCTCTCCAGCACCCGGCGCACGTAACGGCGGGTCTCGGTGAAGGGAATCGAGTCCATCCAGACGTCGGCGGGCAGCGGCGCGTCCGGCAGCCAGGCCTGCACCCGATGGGGCCCGGCGTTGTAGGCGGCTGTCGCCAGCACCTTGTGCTCCGCAAAGCGTTCCAGCATCTGCTCCAGATAGGCTGTCCCCAGACGCACGTTTAGGCTCGGGTCGGTCAAAGTGGTCAAGCCCTGGTAGGGCAGGTTCAGGGACCGGGCCATCTGCCGGCCCGTGGCCGGCATGAGTTGCATCAACCCGACCGCGCCCGCGGCCGAGCGCACGTCAGACATGAAGAGACTTTCACTGCGCGCCACGCCCAGCGCATAGGGCTCATCGACTCGCGGGCTGGCGGTCAGCTGCGCTGTCCACTGCACCCGGGGCACGGGATAGCGCAGCTCCAGGTCGTCATGAAGCCCCGCCTTGGCTGCGGTGGCAATAGCCCTCGAATGCCAGCCCCAGCGGTGTGCCAGCAGCGCGGCCTGGGTTCGATCGGCCGCGTCCAGACCCTTCATGGTGCGTTCCCAGAGGGTGCGGCCGCGCCCGTAAAGCCCCACCAGAAAAAGCTCCCGGGCACGCTGTATGTCCTGGCGCGCCGCCAGCCGCGCCAGCCGCACGGGATCTGCTGGCGTGGCCTGATGATGGAAGGCGTAGGTCAGTTCCAGGCGGTCGGCACTGAGGAAACCGTAGAGGCTGCGCTGCTCGGCCAGCGCTTTATAGATCTGCCCAGCGCTGACCGCATCGCCGACGCCTTCCCGGCTGCGTGCCAGCCAGTACTGCCAGTGGTCGCTGCGGGCGTCCTCAGCGGTCAACTCCTTGAAGCTCAACAGAGCTTCATGCCAGAGACCCGCGCGCAGGGCGGCACGCAGCTGCCATTGGATCGTATTTGAGTCACGGCCTGCGGCCGGCACACGCCGCAGGGCGCCGAACGCATCCGGCTCGTGGCGCTGGGCTTTCCCCAGGGCCACGCGGCGAGCGACGGCGCCCCGTTCAGCTGCGTCAAACTGGTAATGAGCCTGGAGCCGAGCCAACTCCTGCTGGGCGCGCTCGGCATCCCCATAGCCCAGGCGCGTGAGTGCCGCCACCACCCGGGCCCGCTCATCGGCTGAGGCAGGCTGGCGGGGATAGCCCTTCAGGGCGCTGGCCGGGTCTGCATGGGCGAGGCGCCATGCCTCCACCCGCTGCTCGGCCGCCGCGTCCAGCTGTCGAGCCAGATAACGTGCCAGGGCGAACTGCGTGTTCTGAAGGGCCAACTCCACGCGGGCGGCGTAGCGCGCGGGTGTCAACTCGCCCTGTTGCTTCAGCCAGGTAAAGACCGGGTCGCAGGCGCGCGGCTGACTGAAGCCGACCTGCCAGATGTCCAGAGCCGGCCGGGTCAAATCGGCAGCGCGCCCGGTGGCAAGGCGAGCCTGCAGGGCCAGGCACGCAAGCTCCCGATCCGGTTGCCCGGGCCCGAATTGTTGCCACACGTCGGCAAAGGCTTCCCACTGTCCGTTACCGGCCAGGTGGTGCAGCCAGCGATCGGCCACCAGACGCTGCTCGGGATGCCCCGGGTGGGCTTGAAGAAAGGCCGTCAACCGCCCGGCGCTCTGGCTGGGCAAGCTGGCTCGAAGAGCCCGGCCCTCAAGGTCGGGGAGCAGCACGTAGTTCTCCAGCAGGGGCAGATAGGGCCGCAGGCCCTCCCAGCTGCCGCGCTCTGCTTCACCGTAGGCGGCGCGAAAGGCAGCGCGCTGCTCTGCCAACTGCTGCTCGCTGGTCTGGGCCGCGCTGAGGGCGGGCAGGAGCATCAACAGGAGCTGGGCGGCGCGTGCTGCCAAAGGCGGGACCCTCCATGGGTGCCGGACCGGCCGACCATGCTAGTAGAGTCGGCGCGCCCCGCTCAAGGGCGGGCCAACGGCATGCGCTCGGCAGCGCCGGCGAGGTGATCAGCGCATCAGGATCAACACGCCACGCCCACCCCGACGAACGCGCAGGATCACGGAAGGCGCGCCATCGATAATGTCGCGAAACTCGCCGAGATTGAGAACACGCTGGCGGTTCACGTGGGTGATGACGTCGCCAGGCCGCAGCCCGCGCACCGCAGCCGGGCTGCCGGCTTCCACATCCGTCACCAACACGCCGGCGGTGCCGGCGTACTCCGGCCGGCCTTCTTCGCTGGTGAGAAACTGGGCGCCCTGGAAAACGGGATCGAGCTCGCCGATGTCCCGCTGGGCAACGGCCTCCGCCTCACCCAGGGTGGCTGTGAGCCCACGTCGCTTGCCCTCCCGCAGTAAGTCGATGCGTACCTTCTCGCCGGCGCGCAGCAGCCCGATGGCGTTGCGCAATTGTCCGGCGTCCTCGACCGCCTCCCCGTTCACAGCGGTGATGATGTCGTCGATCTCAACACCCGCGTTTTCAGCCGCAGAGTTCGGGCTTACCGAGGTGACCAACGCGCCGCGGGTTTCCTTCAGGCCATAATTGTCGGCGATCTCGGGCGTTACCGAGGCGATCGTGACCCCCAGCAGGCCGCGGCGTACCGACCCGAACTGAAGAATCTGCTCCATGATGGTTCGCGCCATGTTGACCGGAATGGCGAAACCGATGCCGATGTTGCCGCCGGTGCGCGTGAAGATGGCGGAGTTGATCCCCACAAGACGCCCATTGAGGTCGACGAGCGCGCCACCGGAGTTACCCGGATTGATGGAGGCGTCGGTCTGGATGAAGTCCTCGTAGCCTTCCGGATTGATGCCGGAGCGACCCAGTGCACTGACGATCCCGGATGTCACGGTGTGTTGCAGGCCGAAGGGATTGCCGATGGCGACAACGAAGTCGCCGACACGCAGCTTGGAGGAATCGGCCAGGGGCAGGGCGACCAGGTCCTTGGTGTCGACCTTCAGCACAGCGATATCGGAGCCTGCATCTGAGCCCACCACTTCCGCCTCAAGGCTGCGGTCGTCCAGCAGCGTGACCGTGATTTCGTCCGCGTTCTCAACCACGTGATGGTTGGTGAGGATATATCCTTGCTGGGCGTCCACGATCACTCCGGAGCCGGCGCTTTGGAACTGCCTTTGCCGCTGAGGCGCCGGAGGCTGGCCAAAGAAGCGGCGGAATTCTTCCATCGGATCGCGGGTGGCAACGGTGCCCCGCACGGCGATATTCACCACGGCCGGTGCGGTGACCTCGATCATCGGCGCCAGGCTGGGGACCTCCTGATCACCGATTCGCTGCGGCAGCGCGGTGGCCGCAACGGCTTGGGTGACGGCTGTTATCAGCAGCGCGCCGAGAACGGCCGCTGCGGTGCCGGCTCCAAGGCTGGCTGCTCTATCTGGTTTCATCGCTATCTTCCCCGACTCTAGAGGTCCTGTGTGCTTGCGCGAAGTGTGCCCTCGTCGTCAACGTTGGACCACGGGGGCCTGATCGGGTTCGTGCTCAAAATAAGGATGCGCCAGAACACCGTTTGGTCGCAGCCCCTGGCGACGGGCAGGCCCGCGGGCCCGCCCGTAACGCCCGGCAGCTTTCTCAAGCCGCCTTGACCTTGATGGTTTTCGCCACTTGGGCGGGTTGCTTGGGGATCACGATCTCCAACACCCCGTCCTTGCTGCGGGCAGCAATGCCCGCTTCATCCGCGCTATCCGGCAGGCTGAAGCGGCGCAGGAAACAACCGCTCTTGCGCTCGATCTTGCGATAGCCATCACTCTGCTGGTTCTGTTCGCTATGGCGCTTGCCTTGGATGCTCAGCATGCCCTTTTCCATAGTGACCTCCACGTCATCGATGCTGACGCCAGGTAGATCCACCCACAGAGTAAACTGCTTGTCGTCCTCCCTGATATCGACCGCCGGAACCCAGTCCGCGACCGTGGCGGGTTCCTCACCCTCGGTGGCAAAGCGGGTCGTGAATAGCTGGTCCAGATCCCGATGCAGGCGGTTCATCAGGGTCCAGGGCTCGTATCGGATCATGTTCATAGCCGATTCTCCTCATGACAGTTAACGGGTTTACCAAATGCCTGCTGAGCTAGGTGGGGATGGCGGCCGATTTTTCAAGCACCCAGGCGCACCCGGCCGGGCCCTGAGCGCGTCCCCCGGGCGACGGGTTGATGCCGAGCTGTGGATTTCCTGGGGTCAAAATGGGGAAAACCTGGGCACGGAGCGAGCACAACATATTGTGGTTAGGTGTGTCGCCGGGGTGCTCGTCTATAAGCTGTTGAAAAGCTTGCATGACTTTGAGGATATACTTTTAACTTATTGTTTTATATGATTTTATATCCTGTCATGGATTTGTCATAAGGTCTTGACAGGATCGTTCTGCCGGCCTAATCTTAGGGCCAGGTAACACAATATCTTGTGTTGTCTACTTTCAGCGTAAAGGATATAGGAGCGGCCTCGGGAGGAGCCGCTGGGGGGTTCTTTTGCCTGCCGCTCAGCTGGGCATGAAAACCATTGCCCGCCTCTGCTCAGGGCAGGTTGGCTATCAGGGGGACGTAGTCATACGATGAAAACCGCAGTGCAGTACAAATCCGCCAAGCTCAACGAATTAGGCTTCCAGTCCGCCTCGCTGGATATCTGGGACACCAAATACCGTCTGAAAACCAAGGCGGGTGAACCGGTGGACGAGACCATCGAGCAAACCTATCGGCGGGTGGCGCGGGCGCTGGCGGATGTGGAGGAACCTGCCAAGCGCGAGCGCTGGTTTGAGCGGTTTGTGTGGGCACTGCAGCGCGGGGCCATCCCAGCGGGGCGCATCATGTCCAATGCTGGCGCCCAGCAGCATAAGCCGGCCACCTCTACGATCAACTGCACGGTCTCCGGGACCATCGAGGATTCCATGGATCAGATCCTCGACAAGGTCCACGAAGCCGGACTGACATTAAAAGCCGGTTGCGGTATCGGCTATGAGTTCTCCACGCTGCGTCCCCGGGGAGCCTACGTGTCGGGTGCTGGCGCCTACACGTCCGGGCCGCTGTCGTTCATGGATATCTACGACAAGATGTGCTTTACGGTGTCCTCCGCAGGGGGCCGGCGCGGCGCCCAGATGGGTACCTTCGATATCGGCCATCCGGACGTCATGGATTTCATCCGCGCCAAGCGGGAGGCCGGGCGGCTGCGCCAATTCAACCTGTCGCTGCTGATTACCGATGAGTTCATGCAGGCCGTGGAAGCCGGTGCCGACTGGCGTCTCGCTTTCCCCCTGACGGCGGATCAGGTGCAAGATGACGGCATCGATCTGACCGATCCCAGCCAGGTGGTTTGGCGGGAGTGGGCATCCGACGGCGACTATCAGCGCAACGACGCCGGATTGGTGGCCTGCCGGGTTTACAAGACCGTCCCGGCGCAGCGGCTGTGGGATGTCATCATGTCCTCCACCTACGATTTCGCCGAGCCCGGCTTTGTCCTGATCGATCGGGTCAACGAGATGAACAACAATTGGTGGGTCGAGAACATCCGTGCCACCAATCCCTGTGGCGAGCAGCCACTTCCACCCTACGGCGCCTGTCTGCTTGGCTCGGTCAACTTGACCAAGTTCGTGCTCGATCCCTTCACGGAGGATGCCCGGTTCGATTGGGAAGAATTCCGCGCGGTGGTCAAGGTGTTTACCCGGATGCTGGATAATGTGGTGGAGATCAACGGTTTGCCGTTGGAAGCCCAGCGTCGGGAAATCCTGCGCAAGCGGCGTCATGGCATGGGCTTTCTGGGTCTCGGGTCGACCATCACGCTGCTGGGTATGCGTTACGGCTCGAAACAATCGGTGGCCTTCACCGAGGATGTGGCCCGGCAACTGGCTCTGGCGGGTTGGGAAGTGGCCTTGGACCTGGCCAAGGAGAAAGGCCCGGCCCCCATCATGAATGAGGTGTTCGTCGTTGATGAGCACATGCTCCGCCAGCGGCCCGAGATGGTGACGGATGGCTGGCAGGTGGGCGACAAGATTTTTGGTCGCGTCCTGCATGCCCGCTACAGTCGCTACATGCAGCGGGTTGCCGAGGCGGCGCCGGAGCTGGTTGCTCAGCTGGCCGAGGTGGGCGCCCGTTTTACCCACCACAGCTCCATAGCGCCCACGGGCACCATTTCCCTGTCGCTGGCCAACAATGCCAGCAACGGTATCGAGCCGTCCTTCGCCCATCACTATTTCCGCAACGTGATTCGCGAGGGCAAGAAGACCAAGGAAAAGGTGGACGTGTATTCCTTCGAGCTGCTGGCCTACCGTGAGCTGGTAAACGCCGCCGCGACGCCGGATGCTGATGACTCCGAAAACCAGCTACCTGATTACTTCACAACGGCCGACGACATCTCCCCCGCGGAGCACGTGGATATTCAGGCGGCGGCCCAGATTTGGGTGGATTCCTCGATTTCCAAAACCGCCAACGTGCCGACCGACTTCCCGTACGAGGATTTCAAAGACATCTATCGGTATGCCTACAAGCAGGGCCTGAAAGGCTGCACCACGTTCCGCTTCAACCCGGAGGCGTTCCAGGGGGTGCTGGTGAAGGAACAGGACCTGAAAAACACGGTTTACAAATTCACCCTGGATGATGGCACCGTGATCGAGGCCAAGGGCGATGAAGAGATTGAATACGACGGCGAGGTGCACACGGCGGCCAATCTCTTCGATGCCTTGAAAGAGGGTTATTACGGCAAGTTCTAGTCAGCGCCGGAGCGTAAGCGCTGCTCGTGTCAACGGTTGCGAGATAGACACATGAGTCGAATCAAAATAGACAAGACGATCGTCAAGTATGCGGTGTCTGACGATGGCTCGGCCCAGAAGGCCCAGCCAAAGGCGGAACCCAAGGCTGAGGGCAATGTAATTCGGATGCACGAGAAGCTCGAGCGCCCGGAGATGCTCATCGGTTCCACCTACAAGGTGAAGACCCCCGTCTCTGATCACGCGATGTACGTCACCATCAACGACATCGTGCTCAATGAGGGCACCGAGCATGAGCAGCGGCGGCCCTTTGAGATCTTCATCAACTCAAAGAACCTGGATCACTATCAGTGGATTGTTGCGCTTACCCGGATCATGTCGGCGGTGTTCCGCAAAGGGGGCGATGTCACTTTCCTGGTTGATGAGCTCAAGGCGGTCTTCGATCCGCGCGGCGGTTACTGGCAGCCCGGCGGCAAGTTCATGCCCTCCATCATCGCCGAGCTGGGACACATTGTGGAGCGCCATCTGATCAACATCGGACTGCTCAAGCAGTCCGGGCCGGACGAGCATCAGCAGAAGCTCATTGATGAAAAACGCGCCGAGTTCGAGCAGCGCAAGAAACAGCAGGATGCCTTCGCGGACAACGACTATCCCGCGGGTGCTCAACTGTGCAACAAGTGCAATACCGTCGCCGCTGTGATGTTGGACGGCTGCATGACCTGTTTGAACTGCGGCGACTCCAAATGCGGTTGACGCTGGGCGGTCCGGAACCGCCCAGCGGCTGCGGCTAGCGCGATTGCTGGTCACGCCATTGCCCGCTCTCCTTCGCCGAGAGCGGGTTTTTTTTTGCCATCCTCTGCCGAGCCTGCAAAGCGATCAGGCGAAGCGGGCGGTCCGTCGGGCTCGGGTTGGACGGCGCTTGAGGCGAGGGGGGCGTGGTCGAGCTAGAATGTGCGCTGCGCTTTGGGGGCTTCAACTCGCCATGACCGTGATCATCCCAAATTTTGTCGGCCTCAATGTGGTGGTGGCGGGGGATGTCATGCTGGACGAATACTGGTTCGGCGACACGGGCCGCATCTCCCCGGAAGCGCCGGTGCCGGTGGTGCACGTTGGTGAGGCTGAGGAGCGTCCCGGTGGGGCGGCCAACGTGGCGCTGAATCTGGCCAGTCTCGGTGTCGGCACGCGCCTGCTGGGCGTGGTGGGTGATGACGAGCGCGGCCGGCGGCTGGAAACGCTGCTCACGGAGCGCGGCATCGTGTGCGGTTTTTATCGAGCGCCGGATCTCCCCACAATTCACAAGCTGCGGGTGCTGGCGCGCAGCCAGCAATTGATTCGGTTGGATGCGGAACGGCCGCTGGCTTCCGCCGCGGCAAAGCTGAGCACGGGGTTAGCCGACATCCTCAAGGGCGCTGACGCGCTGGTGCTTTCGGATTACGGCAAGGGCACGCTCACGGATGTGGCGGGCCTGATTGCTGCCGCCCGCGCGGCTGGTGTGCCCTGTCTGGTCGACCCCAAGGGGCAGGACTTCAGCGGCTACCGGGGTGCGACCCTCGTGACGCCCAACTTTGCAGAATTCGAGGCCGTGGTGGGGCCGGTGGCGGACGAGGCGGATCTGGCGGCTAAGGCGGCGCACCTGCGGACGGAGTTGGCACTCGACGGGCTGCTGATCACCCGGGGCGAGCGGGGCATGACCCTGATCACTGACGCTGATCCGGTCACGTGGCCGGCAGAAGCCCGGCAGGTCTTTGATGTGACGGGGGCCGGCGATACGGTCATTGCCGTGCTTGGAGCCGGCATTGCGGCCGGTTTGAGCTTCGCCGCCGCGGCGCAATTGGCCAACCTGGCGGCCGGGTTGGTGGTGCGCAAGATCGGCGCCGCCGCGGTGACCGTATCGGAATTGAAACTGGCTCTCCATCAGCGGGGTACCGGCGGTCGCGGCGTGGTGAGCGAGGAGGTCCTTGCAGCCTACGTTGCCGAAGCGAAACGGCGCGGCGAGCGCATTGTCATGACCAACGGCTGTTTCGACATTCTCCACGCCGGTCACGTGGCCTATCTGGAAGAGGCCAAAACCCTGGGGGATCGGCTGCTGGTGGCGGTGAACGATGATCCGTCGGTAGCACGTTTGAAGGGCGAGCAACGGCCCATTACGCCCCTGGCAGATCGCCTGGCCGTGTTGGCCGGATTGGCCGCCGTGGACTGGGTGGTGCCCTTTTCTGAAGACACGCCGGCGCGGCTCATTGAGACTCTGCTGCCCGACGTGCTGGTGAAGGGCGGCGATTACCAGCCTGATGAAATCGCGGGCGCGCAGGCCGTTCAGGACAATGGTGGCGAGGTTCGGGTGCTCAGCTTTCGCGAGGGGCGCTCAACCAGCACCCTGATCCGGCGCATTCGCGATCAGGCGCAGTAACTTACTCGAGCCAACCGTCCACCTGCTCCAGGTCTTCCAAAGCCACCACGCCGCTGGCCTCTTTGAGGCGCAGAACGTTGAGCAGATAGTCGTAGCGGCTGCGGGAGTAGTTGGTTTCGGCGAGCAACAGCCGGCGGCGGGCATCGAGCACGTCCACCGTGGTGCGGGTGCCCACATCGAAGCCTGCTTCGGTGGCCTTCAAGGCCGTCTGGGATGACTCCACCGCCTGGCGCAGGGCTTGCACTCGGGAAATCTCCGAGATTACGCCCAGATAGGCGTCGCGGGTTTCCCGCTCCGTCTGCCGGGCGACGCGCTCGAGGGCTTCCTGAGCGGCCCGATGCTGATAGACGGCTTCCTGTACCCGGGAGCGTGTCAGCCCGCCGGCGAACAGTGGTACCACGAATTGCAGTTGGATGGTGTCCTGCGTCTGCTCGAAGGGCGCCGGCAGAAACGGACCGCCGTCGTTGGAGCGGTCCGACTGGGAATCAATATCCAGCCTTGAGGCGACCAGATCAATGCTGGGGTAATACCCGGCGCGGCGGATGCGGATCTCGTCCCGGGCGATCTCCTTGGCGATGCGGTTGGCGATCAAATTCAGGTTCTGCTCCAGCGCCGTTACCACCCAGGCATCCTCATCGGGGGGTTCCGGCTGCAGCAGGGGGAGTGGATCACGGGGGCCGGCCAGCGCTTCGATGTAGTCGCCGGTAATTTCCCGCAGAAACTCCCGGGCGCTGGCCAGGGCACGTTTTGCCGCGATTTCGGCAGCTACCGCTTGGTCATAGGCGGCCTTGGCCTCCTGCACATCCGTGATGGCGATCAGACCGACCTCGAAACGCTTTTCCGCCTGCTCCAGCTGGCGGGCGACCGCCTCCTTGGCGCCCTGTTCGGCGTTCAGAAAATCCTCCGCCGCGAGCACGTCGAAATAGCGCTCGGCGACCCGAATCAGCAGGTCCTGCTTGGCCGCTTCAAAATTGGCGCCGGCCTGGGAGGCGCGCTTGTCGGCCTGCCGCAAGCCCATGAACTGATCCCAGCGGAACACGGTCTGGCGCAGCTGCAGACTCCACTGGGTGACGCTATCGAAATCCTGTTCGAAGTCGCGAATGGTCGTGACTGTGCAGGGAACGTTGGTGGGCGGGCACGGCGGACTTGTCAGCACGACCTGGGTGATGGCGTTGCTGCCTGACGAGTCGCGGGTGAGTTCTGAACCGCTGAATTCAACCTGGGGCAGTACTGCGCTGCGCGCCTGGGGGCGTGCTTCCAGGGCCGCCAGGTAGGTGGCCTCCGCCTCGCGAATCAACGGGTCGCTCTGCAGCGCCCGCTGGTAAACGTCCAGCAAGGTGTCCTTGGCGGCCAGCGGCGTGGCCAGCAGGCCGCAGGCGACCAGCGCCGTCAATGGTCTGAAATCAAAGCTCATAGGATTTATGGACGTTGCAAAGTAAGCCGCGGGTGGAAATGTACCATCAAATGGGCGCGGGCCGCAGATCAATATCTCGGTACTGTCGGATCAACTTCCCGCGACCAGGCGTCGATGCCGCCCGCCAGGTTGAATACCTGGGCAAAGCCTTCGTTCTGCAGGTAGCGCGCGACGGCCATGCTGCGTACCCCGCTGTGGCACATCACGACAATCGTTTTGTCCCGATCCAACTCGTTGAGGCGACGCGGAATATCGCCCATCGGAATGTGCATTGCACCGGCCACGGCGGCCAGGCCAAGCTCGTTGGGCTCGCGCACGTCAAGCAGTGTGGTTGCGCCGTCGGGCCAGCTCGCCGCGAACTCGTCAACCCGCATTTCGGGCACCATCGTCACTGGGTTTTAAAACACGAAGGGGGCGGGCTGTTCGGCGTGCTCCAATGGCGCCAGCACGGTTTCAAACAACACCTCGCGGCTGGCGGAGCCTGCAGCTTGCCGGGTAATAAGCAGGGCTTCCATTACCGGCGCTCGTCCTACGATTGCGAACAAGCGGCCACCCGGGTTGAGCATGGCGACCCAGCGATCGTCAAGTCTGGGCACCGAGCCGGTGAAGGCGATGGCGTCGAAACTGCCGCTCAACTCCAGGCTGAGGGCGTCGCCGGTGATCAGCTCCACGTTCCCAATACCCTGCTCAGCCAGGCGTTCGGCGGCCCGGTTGCTCAGCTCCGGATGAATTTCCACACTCACCACAGAATCCGCCAGCTCTGCCAGGCAAGCTGTCAGAAACCCGCTGCCGGTGCCGATTTCCAGCACCCGATCCAGCGGCGACAGCTGCAGCGCCTGCAGCAGCCGGCCTTCCAGCATCGGGGGCATCATGGCCTGGCCATGCCCCAGGGGAATAGCGATGTCTGCAAAGGCCAGATCCCGGTACGCCTCTGCAACGAAGTGCTCACGCCGCATGCGAGCCAGAAGGTCTAGCACCCGATCGTCCAGCACTTCCCAGGCTCTAATCTGCTGGCCCAGCATTTGGGTTCGGGCTTGTTCGACTTTCATGGAAGATGGCGGGGCGCTGAAAACGCGGTTAGGGTACGGAGTTTGCCGGGCAGGCACAAGGCGCCCGGCGCAGCAGATTATGGTTAATTGCCAAGGTATGCCCCGTTGCCATGGGTTATCTTAACCACCAGCCAACAAAAGACTTTTTGCCTGGCCGCGGCGGACCGTGGACCGCCGGCAGCGGGCGGCAGCTAGCGCCCACCCAGAACAAGAAAATAAGCCGTTTCACCGCGGCTGATACAGGGCAGCAATTTCATCGTGCGAGCAGGGAAGACGCTTACCGGGTCCACCCATTACCTGAACTCATCGAGGCCGTGCGCCCCTGGTGTTGACTGGGCCTTTGGCGGGCGGATCATGGGGCCATGACCTTACCCTGGGCTGTTTCCCCGGTCCTGGCGGCCGCGTTCGCCGCCGCGGCGTTGCTGGCTGTTGCCTGGCTCTGGACCGGTTGGGCCGGGCGCCGCCAGGCCCGCGAAGTGAACCGACTTCGAGACGAGCTCCATCAGTTGCTGGCGGCGGCTGACCCGGCGCAGCGCCTGCACGTCGACGGGCGGCAGTCCGAGTTCGTCGACATGGCGGCCAGCGTCAATCGGCTGCTCGAGCAGCGTGCCGCGCCCGCCGCGCCACCGGACGGGGAACGCCCCCCGGAAAAGGCGCTGTTCAATCTGCTCGCCGAAACCATTCCCGAGATTGTTCTGGTGCACAACGAACATATGTTGTTCGCAAACTCGATGGCGACCGATCTGTTCGGCGTGCAGCCGGCCGCTTTGGTGGACAAACCGGTAACAGACCTGATTCGCCCGGCCTATCGAGCCGTGACCCGCAAGCACATTGCGGCGTTGCTCGCGGGTGAGGGGGCTGAGGAAGATCTGGAGATTCAGCTCATCCATGGCGATGAGCGGAGCCTCTGGGTTGAGCTGCATAGCCGGGTGATTGAGTACGACGGCCAGCAGGCCATTCTCAGCGTGGCCCGCGATATCAGCCACCGTAAGAGCATGGAAGCCAGTCTCGGACGCAGCAAACTGCAGGCGCGCATCACCCTGGAGTCCATCGGCGAGGGCGTGATCACCACGGATGCTCAGGGCGTGATCGACTATATGAACGAGGCAGCAGAAACCCTGACCGGCACCGGCCGCAGCGCGGGTATCGGCAAGCAGCTCACCGATTTGATTGCGCTGGTCGACGAAACGGATCGCAAGTCGCTGGGCGATCCGGTGCAGAAGTGCCTGACCGAGCGGCGCCGGGTCAATCTCGGGCGCCGCGCACTTATGCTCAGTCGCCAGAGCGATGCTGAGCACTCCATCGAGCTGACTGCCTCGCCCATTCGCGGCCATGACCAGCAGGTCGCCGGCTGCGTGATTATTTTCCACGATGTCAGCGAAATGCGCGGCCTGGCGCGGCAGATGTCCTATCAGGCAAGCCATGATGCGCTGACCGGCCTGGTGAACCGCTTGGAATTTGAGCGCCGTGTCGACAGCGGGTTGCAGTCAGCGCGCAGCGAGGATGTCAGTCATGTGCTGTGCTATCTGGACCTGGATCGCTTCAAAGTGGTCAACGACACCAGCGGGCATCTGGCCGGCGACAATATGCTTCGGGAAATCGCCGCCTTGCTGAAAGACCGGGTGCGTGACTCGGATACCGTTGCCCGCCTGGGCGGCGACGAGTTTGGCATGTTGCTGGTGGGCTGCCCGTTGGACAAGGCCCGACAGATTGCCGATGACACCTGTCGCGCGATTGCCGAGCATCGGTTCGTTTGGCAGGACCAGATCTTTGATATCGGCGTGAGTATCGGTCTGGTGGAGATCGACAGCCAGAGCGGTTCCGTGGAGAGTGCGCTGAGCGCCGCGGATTCAGCCTGCTATGTCGCCAAGCAAAAGGGGCGCGGCCGGGTTCACGTGTATTCGTCCCGGGACGAGGTGGTGGCGAGGCAGCGCGGAGAGATAAAGTGGCTGCAGAGCTTGCAGGTGGCCTTGAAGGAAAATCGCTTTGAGCTCCATGCCCAGCCCATCATCTCCCTGGCCGGCCGCGTCACTCACGGTCCCGCGATCGAAGTGTTACTGCGCATGCGCGACGACACAGGCAAGGTCATCGGGCCGGCACAGTTCCTGGCCGCTGCCGAGCGCTACCAGCTCATGTCCCACATCGATCGGTGGGTGGTGCAAGCGACTCTGACCGCAATTGCAACCGGGGCGCTGCGCCTGCCCGGCGATCGCAGCTGCGGCATCAATCTGTCCGGCCAGACCCTGGGCGACGAGGGCTTTTTAGAATTTGTCGTGGACTGCCTGGATCATACCGGCGTTGCGCCGGAACAGATCTGTTTCGAAATGCCGGAGGCGGCCGTGGTGGGCAACCTGGAGCACGCCGATCGGTTTATCAACGTGCTGCACGGTATGGGATGCCGATTTGCGCTGGACGATTTCGGGGGTGGCCTAGGCTCCTTCGCCAACCTCAAACACCTGGCGCTGGATTATCTGAAGATCGACGGTACCTTCACGCGTAATCTGGGCCGGGATCACGTCAACCAGGCCATGGTGTCCGCCATGATCGAGTTGGCCCGCACGCTGAATTTTGACGTGGTTGCAGAGCAGGTGGAGGATCAGGCGTCCTTCGAGGCGGTGCGCAAGATGGGCGTGGATTTCGCCCAGGGCTACGTAGTGGAGCGGCCCCGCCCCCTGCAGTCATTGCATTAGCGCTGCGCTCCGGCGATGCCCTGCCCGTGCTTAACAAGCGGGAGCGAACCGCACTTTCCCCGGCCCGCTAGGCGGGCGGAAGAAAAGTGCGGCTGAGCCCGTGAGCTCCCCGCTGGCTGCTGTGGCCGGGCGCGCGCCCGACAGTCGCAGGGCAACCTACAGCAGCGGCACGATCAACAGCGCAACGATGTTGATGATCTTGATGAGCGGGTTGATCGCGGGACCCGCCGTGTCCTTGTACGGATCCCCGACCGTGTCGCCCGTGACCGCGGCCTTGTGGGCTTCGGAGTTCTTACCGCCGAAGTTGCCGTCCTCGATGTACTTCTTGGCGTTGTCCCAGGCACCGCCGCCGGTGGTCATGGAGATGGCGACGAACAGGCCGGTGACGATGGTACCCAGCAGCAAGCCGCCCAAAGCCTCGGGACCCAGCAGCTTGCCGACAATGATCGGCACCAGGACCGGCAGCAGTGAGGGCACGATCATCTCCTTGATCGCCGCCCGGGTCAGCAGATCTACGGCCAGCGAATAGTCCGGCTTCGTGGTGCCCTCCATGATGCCGGCAATTTCCCGGAACTGGCGGCGGACCTCGTTCACCACGGAACCCGCGGCGCGGCCCACGGCTTCCATGGCCAGGGCGCCGAACAGATAGGGCACCAGACCGCCGATGAACAGGCCAATGATCACCCGGTGGTCGGACAGATCAAAGCGCAATACCCCGAAGCCGGCTTCCTCCAGGCTGTGGGTATAGTCGGCGAAGAGCACCAGAGCAGCCAGGCCGGCCGAGCCGATGGCGTAACCCTTGGTCACGGCCTTGGTCGTGTTGCCCACGGCGTCCAGCGCGTCGGTGACCTTGCGCACATCACTGGGAAGCTCCGCCATCTCCGCAATCCCGCCGGCGTTGTCGGTGATGGGTCCGAAAGCGTCCAGAGCCACGATCATGCCCGTCATGGACAGCATGCTGGTGGCCGCGATGGCGATGCCATAAAGATCAGCCAGTTCGTAAGCCCCCCAGATGGACAGGCAGACGGCGATGACCGGCAGCGCAGTGGACTTCATGGACACACCCAGGCCGGCAATAATGTTGGTGGCGTGGCCGGTGGTGGAGGCCTCGGCGACCTTCTTCACCGGGCTGAACTCTGTCCCGGTGTAATACTCGGTGATCCACACCATGGCAGCGGTCAGCGCCAGGCCGATCAGCGCCGCGTAGAACAGGTTGATGGATTCCGCACCCATCAGCGAGGTGGTCACCGGATAAAAGGCAATCGCCGCAAGCACGCCGGATACGATGACGCCCTTGTACAACGCGCCCATGACCTTGCCGCCCTTGCCGACGCGGACGAAGAAGGTGCCGATCACTGAGGCGATGATGGACACGCCGCCCAGCACCATGGGATAGAGGACCGCGTTGGCTCCCAGTGTGGTGGCCGTCAGTCCGCCCAGCAGCATGGTGGCGATCACGGTGACCGCATAGGTCTCAAACAGGTCGGCGGCCATGCCCGCGCAGTCGCCCACGTTGTCGCCCACGTTGTCGGCGATCACGGCCGGGTTGCGGGGGTCGTCCTCGGGAATGCCGGCCTCCACCTTGCCCACCAGGTCGGCGCCCACGTCGGCGCCCTTGGTGAAGATACCGCCGCCCAGTCGGGCAAAGATGGAAATCAACGAGCCGCCGAAGGCCAGGCCCACCAGCGCCTTGAGGACCTTTTTCTCTTCAAAGCCCAT